>CANJVS010000504.1 GCA_947477755.1 Verrucomicrobiaceae bacterium
ATATGATCGCGGGTGCTGTCGAAACCGTCCGTCGGCTGAGCATGCAGCGGGATGTGGAAATGCACGCGCCACTCTTCGCCCAGATCCTTGGGATTCGTCTGCGCAAATGCCAGCGCATCAGGCAAGTCTTTGAACCTGCGCAAGGGCTCGGTGGGACCATAGCTGGCGATGACCTGATGGAAGTACACCGGCTCATCAAAGGCATGCAGTTTCGCCACCATCTCCGGCGTCGGCGCCAGTTTCAAAGCCGAACTGAAGTGCAGTTTGCTCAGACGAATGCCGGCCCCGGTGATGCGCGAAAGCGCACGTTTCGGCGTCTCATACTCGATGGCCAGATGGCAGGTGTCGTAGTTCAGGCCGACGTATTTGAAGAAGTCCTTGTCCTGAGGATGACGATCAAAGTAGAGACCGAAGAACTTCAAAGTTTCTCCGCTCGTCTCAAACAGCCCCAGCGGTTCGGGCTCCAGGCCAAGGTGCAAATCATGCCCCGTGGCTGTGCTCACGGTCTCGATGTGTTCACGGCACAGTCGCAGGTTTTCAAAGATCGCTCCCAGTTCCTCCGCACCCACGCCAAAGGTTTTATGAGACCCCGGCAGCGTGCTGACACTGCCACTGACACCCGGCGGCAAGAGCTGAGCCAGGATGTCGAAGAGCAGATTCGTGTACTCCAGTCGCGCCTTGCTGGTCCAGTCCGGCTTGAACACCTGCTCCTTCACCCGCGTGCCGTGAAACGAGCCATACGGGAAACCATTGATCGTGAAAACGTAGCAGTTGTTCGCCTCCAGCCAGTCTTTGAATTCCGCGATTTTTCCCGGGGCGCTCAGCTCACGTGCCGCCTGCTCGCTGAGTCGCAGGCCGATGCCGTAAGGCCTGCCGCCACAGACGCGGCCCTTCACCTGCAGCGTGTACTCCTTCAGCCCGCGCCATGTCTCCTCCCAGGTTTCGCCGCGATGGATGTTGGTGCAGTAGCCGAGATGGATGCCGTGATTGAGAAGCATCCTTCAGCGTGCAAGGAGACACGCCATGCGTCAACCGGAGGTCGGGAAGGAATCACGCCTTGTCGTGCAGCCTCAGGCCTGCTTGCATCTGCGGTCATGCCCGTCAAATCAGCCAGCCCGATCCATGCCCTGTCTTCCTCCGGGAGAGAGGTCTGGGAGCTGTTTGATTTTCTCGATGGCGTGCAGTTCTGGGTCAAGGACAGGCAGGGCGTCTATCTGTGGGTGAATCGCGGATTCCTCATGAACTACTCGCTCGATGAGCGGGATCAGGTGGTGGGCCGCACGGACTTCGATCTTTCCCCACCTCATCTCGCCAACCAGTATCAGCAGGACGATGAGCGCGTTTTGGCCGGCGAGCGCATCATCAACCGCGTGGAGCTGGTGGGCCGCTACGATCACACTGCCGCCTGGAGCCACACGACCAAACTGCCCCTGCAAAGCAAGGCCGGGCGAATCACCGGCACGGTGGGCATCACGCATCCGGCACCGACAGCGAGCATCCTGCCCGATTCGGCTGAAGCATCGCTGGCCAGGGTCATTGCCTTCATTCATCAGCACTGCCATCAGCCTGTCGAAAACTCGCAACTGGCTGCGCTGGCAAATTGCTCGCTGCGCGCCTTTGAGCGCCGCTTCTCCCGCACCATCCGCATGACCCCGCAGCAGTACCTGCGCCGGTTGCGCGTGCGCCTGGCCTGCCGGGCCCTGGTCAGCTCCAGTCACCCCCTGGCTGAGATCGCCCTGGCTCACGGTTTTTGTGATCAAAGCCATTTCACCCGTGAGTTTCATCGCGAGACCGGCCTGACTCCGCGCGATTACCGGAAGCGCTACGGCACGTAGTGCGCCGTTTTTATTCCAAAGGATGCCGCGCCGTCACTAGAAGCCGCGCGCCGCAGCTGATAGCCTGCTCCAACCATGAAGCTCCAACCAGGCATCACCGTCGTCAAAAACGGCCAACTCGTCGATGGCACAGGCAGGCCCGCCACCCCGAACGCCATCGTGATCATTCAGGACGGTCGCATCACTTACGCGGGCAGCGCTGAAACCGCGCCATCCGCACCGCCCGGCGCGCGCGTCATCGATGCCAAAGGCGGCACCATCATGCCGGGACTCGTCGAGGCGCATTTCCACGCGACTTACTTCAACATCCAGGAACTCCAGGATCTCGACATCAAGTACCCGGTCGAATACGTCAGCATGCTCACCGCCGTGAATGCCAAGCTCGCACTTGAATGCGGCTACACAGCGGCCCGCAGTGGCGGCTGCCTTTTCAACGTCGATGTCTGGCTCAAGAAAGCGATCGAGGCCGATCTCATTCCGGGACCACGACTCGCCAGTTCAGGCCGTGAGATATGCAGCGCGGGCGGCCTGATGGACTGGAACCCGGAGTTTCGGAAGATCGGCATGGAGGGTCTCGTGTTCATCATCAACGGTGTTGAGGATGCCCGCAGCGCCGTGCGTGCGCTTGTCAAAGACGGTGTCGAGTGGGTGAAAACTTATCCGACGGGCGATGCCGCATCACCCGACACGAATGATCATCACACGCTGTGCATGAACTTCGATGAGATGAACGCCGTGGTGCAAACCGCTCACAATCACAAACTCAAAGTCACCGGCCACTGCCGCGCCACGCAGGGCATCAAGAACGCCCTGCGCGCCGGTTACGACTGCATCGAACACGGTACCTTCATTGACGACGAAGGCCTGGAACTGCTGCTCAAGCGCGACGTGCCCTGCGTCCCTGCGCTCTACTTTGAAAAAGCCAGCATCCTGCGCGGACCCGAGTTCGGCCTGCCGCAGAGCGTCATCGACGGTCATCAGGAAACGCTCGATGGCGGCACCGCCTCCGCGCTGCGCATCCTCCGCGCCGGCGGCCGCATCGGACTTGGCGGCGACTATGGTTTCGGCTGGAACCCGCACGGCGACTATGCACGCGAGATCAGCTTCTTCGTGAAGGACGTCGGTTTCACGCCGCTGGAGGCCATCATGTGCGCCACCAAAACCGGCGCCGAAATCATGGGCCGCAGCCACGAGTTCGGAACTGTGGAAGCCGGCAAACTCGCCGACCTTCTCATCGTCGATGGCGACGTATTGAAAGACATCACTCTCCTCGAAGACCGCAGTCACTTCGTCGCCGTCATGCAAGGCGGTGTCATCAAAGCCGGCCAACTCACCCGCACCGAACACACGTGGGATAATGCGACTAAAATGGGATGAAGATCAAACGACGCCCA
>CANJVS010000505.1 GCA_947477755.1 Verrucomicrobiaceae bacterium
GAGGCCGCCATCGCCACAGCCGAGCATGTGGAAAAGAATTTGGACCGCCTCGCCGGGACTCAGGCCGGTGCCGCAGACCGCCCGGACAAGCTGAAGAAATTTGCCCTCAGCTTTGTCGAAGGCGCCTTTCGCCGTCCACTCAGTGAGGAGCTGAAGCATCTCTACATCGAGCCGCATTTCAAAAAGGACAAGACGCCGGAGCAGGCCGTAAAGCGCATCGTGCTCTTCACCCTCAAGTCACCGCAATTCCTGTATCCGGATTTGCGTGAAAAGGATCAGCCGGATGATTTCGATGTCGCCTCACGGCTCGCCATGGCCCTGTGGGATTCGATTCCGGACCGCAAACTCACCCAGGCCGCAGCGGCCGGAAAACTAAAGACCCGTGACCAGGTCAAAGCAGAGGCCCTGCGCATGATTGCCGATCCGCGCACCCGCGCCAAGCTGCGTGGTTTTTTCCATCATTGGTTGGACCTGGAGCACGCGGAGAACACCTCCAAAGATCCCAAAGCCTTCCCCGGTTTCAATGCCGAGGTGCTGGCGGATCTGCGTGAGTCACTGTTGCAGTTCATCGACCAGGTCGTGTGGAGTGAGAAGTCTGATTATCGCGAGCTGCTGCGCGCGGATTACCTGCTGCTCAATGAGCGCCTTGCCAAATTTTACGGCCAGTCCGTGCAGGGTGATGCCTTTCAGCGTGTGACCTTTGATCCCAAGCAGCGCGCCGGTGTCGTGACCCACCCGTATCTGCTCGCCTCCATGGCTTACAGCAGGCAGACCTCACCCATTCATCGCGGCGTCTTTCTCACCCGCAACATCGTCGGCATGTCACTCAAGCCACCGCCGATGGCCGTGGCGTTTGAGGACAGTCATTTCAATCCCAGCCTCACCATGCGGGAGAAGATCACCGAGCTGACGCGCAATAACTCCTGCATGTCCTGCCACTCCACGATCAATCCGCTTGGCTTCAGTTTGGAGAACTTTGACGCTATCGGCCGCTGGCGCACCAAGGACAATAATAAGCCCGTCAATGCCGTGTCCGAATTTGCCGATGCCGACGGCTTGAAGGTCCGCCTGACTGGTCCGCGCGATATCGTGAACTACGTCGCTGACAATCCCTCCGGTCATCGCGCCTTCATCCGTCATCTCTTCAATCACACCATCAAGCAGCAGATCCCCGCCTATGGCCCGCAGGTCATGGAGCAGCTCCAGCGCTCCTTTTCAGTGTCCGGTTGCAGCGTTCAGAAATTGCTCATCGAGATCGCGCTGGTATCGGCGTTGGACGGCGTGGTGCAGCCCGTGAAATGATTCCTTGGCGGTGCACCGCACTCTCCACTGTGGAGCGCGGACTTCAGTCCGCAGCAGGGTCAGGAATGGGATCAGCCTGGGAACGGTGTCGAGGGTTGAGAGCTTTTTGTTGAGCGCCTGAAACGCAAGCCGTTCAAGCAATCACAATCACTCAATATTGAATGAACCCGAAGCACAAGTGTGACGATCGCCTCTCTTGAAGCTCGAGTTTTCGCGGGCCGATCTCTTCATGATATCGTTATTTCGAAATGAAAACATTGATCTCTTAAGATCAACTGTAATAAGATTTACCTAATCCATTCAAAAACTATGTCCTTGCCTACCCACCACCGCGCAGCGTCCTCTGTCATCATCACCGGCCTGATGCTCAGCCTCGCCAGCCTCCTCCAGGCGCAGACGAATCAACGCGGGGAAGCCTTCCCTGGGCAGGCTTTCAATCGCATCAGCCGTGGCGCTGAGATCCCCGCAGCTCTCGGGTCACGTTTCCCGCAGATCGCCGCTTGGTATAATCATTCCGAGCTCGAACTGCGGGCGATTTGTCAGCAGGACCGCACGCTGCGCATGGATCGGCAGGGGCATCTTCATTATGTTTGCGAGGGCCTTCTCCCTCTGCAAAACGCCGTCGCCACGGCACAAACCACCTCTGGCTCCTCCGGCACCTCTGCCATCACGGCGGTGGATGCCTTCCTCCTGCATAGCAAGCCAGGTGCCTCAAAGGTCATCTACCTTGATTTCAACGGCCATACCACCTCAGGCACCATCTGGAATAGCAACTTCACCGGCGGTGCCGAAATCATCACACCACCTTATACTAACGATAGTATTGTCAGCACCAGTTTCTCCACCAGCGAACTCGACAACATCCTCTCCATCTGGCAGCGCGTCTCCGAGGACTACGCCCCGTTTGATGTGGATGTCACCACCGAGGACCCAGGTCTCGAAGCTCTGCGTAAAACCACCACCACCGACACCCAGTTCGGAGTCCGCGTCTGCATTGGCGGTAGCAGCTACGATTGGTATGGCGCTGGTGCCGGCGGGGTGGCCTACCTGAATTCCTTCTCTTGGAATTCCGATTCCCCCTGCTTCGTCTTCACCTCCCAACTCGGCAGCGGCAACGCCAAATACACCGCCGAGGCTGCCAGCCATGAGGCCGGACACACCTTCAATCTCAGTCACGACGGCCAAACCAATGGCACCTCCTATTATCAAGGCCATGCCAATTGGGCCCCCATCATGGGCGTTGGTTACTATGTGGATGTGGTCCACTGGAGCAAAGGCGAGTATAGCTTGGCCAACAATCTTCAGGACGACACCGCCATCATCTCCGGCGTCGTCGGCTACCGCACCGATGCCCATGGTGACACCATCACCGCAGCAACCCCTCTCAGCGGTTCCACTCCCACTGCCAGTGGCATCATCGAGCGTCGCACGGATGCCGACCTCTTCTCTTTCACTGCTGGAGCTGGCCCCGTCAGTTTCACTGCTACCCCCGCCGCTCCTTCGCCTAACCTCGACATCCAGCTCGCCCTCTACGACGGCCTCGGCACTCTCATCACCTTTGCCGACCCCACGGGCATGGGATCCACGCTCAGCACCACCCTTGCCCAAGGCACTTATTACCTTGCTGTCGATGGCGTCGGCACTGGTGATCCCACCACAGCTTACAACGACTACGGCAGCCTCGGCCAATTCAGCCTCACCGGCAGCATCACTCCCTCCACCGGTGTCGCCCCCACCGCTGTGGCCGATAACAGCGCACCCACCAGCGGCACAGCCCCGCTCAATGTCACCTTCTCCAGTAATGGCAGCTATGACCCCGATGGCAGCATCGCCAGCTACAGTTGGGACTTCGGCAATGGAGCCACCTCCACTGCTGCCAACCCCGTCTATACCTACACCACCCCAGGCACCTACACCGCCTC
>CANJVS010000506.1 GCA_947477755.1 Verrucomicrobiaceae bacterium
CGCGAGATCGGCAAGGGTCTTGATGCCTTTAGGATTGCCCTTTGGCACGGCGATGATGATCTCGGCCTCGGTCAACAAGACTGCCTCAGGAAACTGCTCCGCCACGGGCGGGACAAAGCAAACATCGCAAGCGTAATACACATCCGGGAATTTCGGATTGCTGCTGTCCTTCATCGTCTTCATGGCTGCGCAGAGTATGCCGCAGCCATTGAAAACCGTGGTCACACTGATGCCCTCACGATTGGCAAAATCCTGTACCAATTGCTCGATGGCCGGGCGATTCACTCCGCCACTGTACAAAATCAGCTCCGGCTTCGCCGCCCACTTGTCACCGCCGGATGGCTGGAATCCAAGCTTCTGGAAGATGGCACCACCCTTCTCCGGTGCGGCGAGGTAGCGCGCGAATTTCAATGCCTCGACCGAGGATTTTGCAGATTTCAGAACTGCGGCGCTGGCCTTTTCCGCGTGTTTGGAAAGCTCGGGCATGGTCAGGGCTTCGAGCCCTTCAAACTGAGGTACGGTGCTGTCCCAGACGATCGCAGCATCGCTGGCACCGATCTTCACATCAGCAGCGATCTCGGTGACCGTGGGTTTCATCACGGCGGCCTTTTTGGCAAGTGTATCCCAGCGAGCACCGAGTAGTGTTTTGACAACTTTGCCGATGCTGGCGGCCTCGGGATTGGGCAGTGCAAGCTTGATGTCCGCCTTCTCCAAATCAGCGAGTGCTGCAATGCGCTTGGGATTGCCTCTGGCCACGGCGATCACCGGATGCTGCACGGCCAGCGGCAGGATTTCACGGATGACATCGAGCTTGGTGGCATCAGCCAGCGAGCCTTCATCAGCGGCGATGAAGAGATCACCTTTGCCTGCAATGCGGAGCTGGCTGAGCAGGGTGCCCGTGCCGCCAAATTGGAGTTCGATGAGCGTGCCGGTTTCCTTTATGTAATCAGCCGCGACTGCTTCGATGGGTTTCTTCAATCCTGCCGCGCAATAGACCGTGAGGGTGGACGTGGCACCCTGCGGATGACGCAGCGCGATCACCAAAAGGATCACGGCAGCAGAACCGAGCAGGAGAGCGATGAGTTTACGAATCATGGGGATCAATGTTTGGCGCGACCTCGCAGAAGAATGAAGGCTGCCACGGCAAGGAGTGAGGCGGCACCCGCCAGCCAAAGTTTCCGCTGCGTGGAGCCTACGCTGGCAGGAGAAGGATTCATCTCGTCCGGTTGAATTTTTTGTATTTTGGTGATGACCGTTTCCGGTACCACCGCCGGGGTGTTAAGCTGCGCTGCTGGCTTTGACTGACCAGCCTCATTCAGCGCCTTAACCCAATCGACATTCAGCAGCAGGTCCCAGCCTGGATTTTCATTCTTGATGCGGCAGCCGCAGCGTCCGACGAGGAACATGCAGGCATCCTCCAACGATGCGTCATCCAAATCGTTGAGCGACCAGGCACCGAGCACACGCCCCTTGCCAAACACCGCCGCCGCAAAACTGGTCGTGGCGGGATCAATCATGCCCTTGGGCCCGGCGAGCATCGACAACAGCAGTTTTTCCCCCGGATCATTCCGATTCAGCCGCAGGGTGGTAAATTTCAACTTCAGGGCTGGCCCCGGCCCGAGCTGGCTGTCGGGATCATTCGGATCCTGAATGGGTAAACTAGCGACCTGCTCCAAAAACTTCAGCCGCTTCTCGATACGTTCCACCTCGGCTTTGTCAGCGGGGGTGTCACCCGCAGCAATCACCCAGATCGCTGAATCACCTGCGAGTATTTGCTCGATGATCTTGGTGCGCCCGGGTGAATCAAGCAGGGCCGCCAATGATGCCGTGTCCAGAGTCCCGCTCCACACAGGCCTTTCAATATCCCTTGAAGAGTTGAGCACGGCGGTAGCGGCCTCTTTTGAAGTCGTGATGTCCAGATTGGCTTTCCCATTGGCACGCAGTGGACGCAGTGCGTCGGTAAGCGTACGGTCACTGGACGAAGTGGCAGGCAGCACCAAATGAAATTTGTCAGCCTCCCAACGGTCCAGCGCGTAGCGGAAGACCGGGATCGTGCAGGCGCAGGTCTCGGCGTGAAGAAGCGCGGTGGTTAAATAGAGGAGCAGGCAGGAGCGGAGCATGGACCAAGTCTCAACGAACATGGATGCGAAACATTGCGCTGAATCCTCAAGGAACCCATCACAGGGTTCCGGCTCTGTCTTCCCTCTGATTTCTCCGGCGGACTGCGATCGGAACCAACTCAGGCTTGAGTCCGCTTTAGCCCTCGCCACATGTCCGGCCATGTCGAATGAGGCCGCAGGTTTGTTAAAGTACTATCTCGAGCAGCGGATGCTGGCCGGGCAGACGCATGTGGCCCTGCGTCCAGGGATGCTTGAGCAAATGCAACGGCACCATCAGCCTGCGCCCCAGGCAGCGGCCCGGCCTGCGGCTCAACGTGCATCGCAAGTTTCTCAAATACCGGAAGTTGTGAGGTTGGTTGCACCAAAGCTGGACACCAGTCCGCGGCCGGCAGCAACGGCACAGCCCAGGGCAACTCCTACTCAAACGCCGCCCGCGATGCGCCCGGCTTTGATTGAAGTCAGTGGCGACAGCAAAGCTGAAAAATTGGCGGCACTGGCAGAGCTGGCCGAGATTTCGCCGCAGGCCCGCGCGCTCGGCACCCTCCGGGAGACGATGGTCTTCTCAGTGGGTAATCCCGAGGCGTCGATCATGCTCATCGGTGAAGCTCCAGGCTACGAAGAGGAGCAGCAACGCGAGCCTTTCGTCGGGCCTGCCGGGCAGAAACTCACGGGCATTCTCACGGCCATGGGGTTGAAACGCAGCGATGTCTATATCAGCAACATCTGCAAATTTCGTCCGGCCACCGCAGGCTCACAAGGCACCTCCAACCGCGCGCCAACGGATGTGGAGATGGCCGCCTGCCTGCCGTTTATTCTCACCGAGATCGCCATCATCGCACCCAAAGTCATCATCGCCCTCGGTGCATCGGCCTGCAAGGGTTTGGGAATCGGCGATGGCGTGACCCGCTTGCGCGGTAAATTCCACGACGTGCAGGGCATCCCCACCATGGTCACCTACCATCCGAGTTACATCCTGCGTGAAGAACGAATCGACGGCGGACTGCGCGCCAAGCGTGAAGTGTGGGAGGACATGCTGAAGGTCATGGAGAAAACCGGAATGCCCATCAGCGAAAAGCAGCGCGGCTATTTCAAGAAGTAATCC
>CANJVS010000507.1 GCA_947477755.1 Verrucomicrobiaceae bacterium
AACAAATCCGCCACGCCGCGCAGAACGGCATTGTTTTTCGCTGATGGCTCAAGGATGCCTTTCGTGGCCTCGGCGCGGTGCTTGCCCCAGTGACTGACCCAGGTTTCACCCAGCACCATGCGGCCAAAACCGCCCTGTGCATTGTTCCATGCCCAGGCGCTATACGCACTGGCCTTGTCCATGTTGAAAGCATGAGTCGCGGTGCGCAGGCCAACGATCGGCACTCCGCGCTGCACGGCATCATGGAAATGCTTCATCGCCTCATCCGGCCAGTGACGGAAACGGATCAGCATGATGATCGCATCGGCACTGTCGAGCGCCGCCGGGTTGGTCAGGCTGGCCTGATTGTTAGCGTCGATGAACCCGTCCTTATCCACTGAAAAGAGCACTGTGGCCTTGAATCCATGCCGTTCACTGAGGATTTTCGCGAGTTGCGGCAAGCCCTCTTCACTCCGGTATTCCTCATCACCGGCGATCAAAACGACATGCTTACCCTTGGAATCGCCTTTCGGCTCATAAGTCAGGTAGTCTTCGGCAGCAAAACTGAAACCAAGCGGCAATGCAGCCAGGAGAGAGAGGAGAAATCGGCGGTTCATGGTGGGATAAGATGATGACAGAGGCATCAGAAGACGGTCAATCCCGACTTTTTCTTTTAACGGAAACCAGCGGTTTCCTGATGCATGCAGCTCTCTTCCTCCGAATTCCCGCGCAGCAGTCCCGCCGTCTACCTGGCTCCCGGCCGGTTGAAGACTGGCGGGCTGATTTTTTTTGGCGGCAGGATGGACTTGGGGGATTCACCTGCGATGCGTTCCGCCTCGCGCTTGTCAGCCTCGCTGGGAGCATCACGCTTCGACTTTTTGTCTTGTGATACTCCCTTGAAGATTCTGGCAGCCCATTTTGGATTCGAAATCGAGCCATCACCTTTGTATTGAAGCAGTTCACTGAAAGGCAGAAACACGATGCCCGGCAGGCCGCGCACGCGCACCTGCGCATGCAAATCCAGAACATCGCGGATGAAATCAATTTTGCCATCCAACAGGATTTTGAAGGTACTGGTCAGGGCCACAAAATCATCCGTCAGGATGAAACCGTCCGCCACGCTGAAGGTGCAGTCGGCCTCCTTGGCGATGTTGTAACCTGAGATTTGTTTTGGCAAAATGGTGCCGAGCATGGGTGCCAGCAGGCCCACAATGGGGATGGAGTAGAGATTGCCATTCAGAATCGAAAGCGCACCACCACCCTTCAGAGCTTTCCAATCGTTGAGCATGCCCGTGAATTTAAAATGTCCGGTGATGTCCCCATCCGTGTCGTTATTCTTTGAGTAGATCTGGGCAGACTGCTGGAGGCTGACGCCTTTCAGTCGGATCTCGCCGGAATAGGCGGAGGGGCGGCGATCCGCGCCCGCCACACCATCGATCCCAAAGCCTCCGCCTAGCAGGGTGGAGAGCACCTCAAAGCGGATCCCATTGCCCTTCTCCGAGACCTTGGCGGTGACTTTTTCAAAAGGCA
This sequence comes from Verrucomicrobiaceae bacterium, assembly GCA_947477755.1. Lineage (GTDB taxonomy): Bacteria > Verrucomicrobiota > Verrucomicrobiia > Verrucomicrobiales > Verrucomicrobiaceae > Prosthecobacter. The sequence goes on from CANJVS010000507.1 coordinate 1,510, forward strand.
GTTTCTTGCCAAACACCACATACGGAAAGCGCGCAGCCTTCACGATCACCGAAAAAGCGTCGACCTCTGGGCGCAAGTCCACCGAACCTTTGGCCGTCATCGATCCTCCAAACAGTTGGCCGCTGATGTCAAAGTCCAGCATCGGCCCTTTAAAAACCAGATCGCCAACCGGCGCGCTGATCAAATAGTCCTCGCCAAAGAGCTGATAATGCCCCGGACCGACAGGATGCCTGAACTTCACGTGGAGATCGTTCTTGTCTTTTTCCCTGTAGTAAATGAGCCCGTCAACCTCCACCGCCGTCGTGTTAGGCAGACGGTAACGCGAGATGATGTCCGCCGTCTTCGGATTGAAAACTCCCACGATGGCCACGGGGTCGAGGGTGGTTTTCACGCCTTCAAGCCGAACCCATTTCGCCAGATCATCCACGTGCACATGCACCGCCTCACCCACGCCTTCCGGACGTTTTAGCTTCAGGTTTCGGTAATGTTGGATAGGCCCCTGAAACTCCACATCCGCCTGCAATTCATCCAGTTCGACCCCGCGATACTTGAAGTGCCGCAGGTCACCACGTCCCGTGTTCACGCACTTTTGCGGATCCGGCTCCGGCCCCACACCATCGAGCTCGAAGTGAATCGACGATTCCGGGGTGAATTGGAACCTCTGAATGATATCCCTGGTCGGTTTCGTCCTCGCAAAAGGCAGGAACGTGTTGGGGTCCATCCGTAGCACCAGATGATACCGGCAACCCTGCGTCTCGTTCACCATCGTCTGCGCTGTGAGCGTCCCGGTTTCATGGCGCAAAAGTAGGTCACGAATATACACCCCCTCAGGAGCCACACCGATCCTGGCGGTGAGCGATTCAAAGACCTCGCCGCGCGTGCTGAAGCGGCCAAACTCGAGGCTTCCAGTCACCTGCACCGGACGCTTGTGCATCGAAAGAGGTCCGTCCACATGCCACACACCTTCCAGCGCCAGATGCGGCGATTCGTAAAAGACAATCTCGCGCAAATTGTCGCTGTTTAAGAATGTCTGCGCCAATCCCGGCAGGTCAGCACTGGAGGTCAGGTGAAAGCGCAAATCTTCGGCACCCATCATCCATGTCGCACTGGCATTCACTTCCCCCAGGCGGTCCTTTAAATGAAAGCGCGTCAGGTCCACGAAGCCTGCATTGTACTCCGCCTCGGCACTCAGCTCCTTGCAGATATAACCCTCATAGCTTAGGCCCTCGGCATCGAAAAACAGACGTGCTCTCATCTCGCTGAGACGATCCACCGTCCCATACATTTCCAGGCTGAGGTGTGGCGACTTCGTGAACTGGAATCGCTTCAGCCAGTCCAGTCCATGGCTGATGCGCTGCCGGTGAACATGCAGAGCTTGCATCGTCTCAAGGGTGGTGGACAATTCGGATTTCAGCGCGGTTCCGGCAGCCGGTTTGGCAGGAAGCAGAAGCTCTCCCGAAACACTCAGGACGATGCCCGACAGCGTGCCCTCCGCCTGCTTGATTTCCAGCCTGCCGTCACTCAAAAAAACACGCGCGCTCAGATCTTCAATCTCGATCACGGTCGGATGATCTGACTCCGGATCCACAGGCAGATTCACGTTCGTATGGCTCAGTTCCAGCCCCTCAAGGACGAACTTCTTCTCCAGCAGTTTGCCAAAGTTGAAGTCCAGATTCAGCCGGTCAATCACCACCAGCACCTGC
>CANJVS010000508.1 GCA_947477755.1 Verrucomicrobiaceae bacterium
GCCATGGGCTTTTCAAGCAGCACATGCCTGCCGCGTTTCATCGCCGCGATGGCGATCTCGCGGTGGGTGTGGCTCGGTGTGACGATGTCGATGATGTCGAAGCTGGCCTGAGCGATCATGTCCAGGCTGTTGGCGAAAATTTGCGCCTGGGGGTAAAGCTGGGCGGCCTCGGCTCGGGATGCTTCGGAGGGGGCCGAGATGGCGACAAGCCTGGCGTCAGGATTGTCGAAGATGGATTTGGCGTGGTGTTTTCCCCAGGCACCAAAACCTGCGAGAGCGAAACGAATGGGTTGTGACATGTTGGATGAGATGAGTGTGGACGGTTACTTGCGCACGGCGGTGGTCAGTGGCGTGACGGGGTCTTTTACCAGGCGGCCCTGGACCTCGTTCAGACGGCAGGAAGGCAGTTTGGGCAGGACGTGTTTGGCGAACAGATCGCATTCTTCCAGATGCGGGTAACCGCTGAGAATGAAAGCGCGGATGCCCATGTCCATGTAGCGATTGAGCTTCGCGAGCACCTGATCGGGATCACCGACAATGGCGCTGCCACAGCCGCTGCGTGCGAGACCGATACCGCTCCAGAGATGATCTTCGATGAACAAATCCCTGCTCTGCGCGCGCAGTTCATCCTGACGCAGCACACCCGCGCTCTTGCTGTCCATGGAGCGATCCTTGATCTCCTGGCCTTTGGCGGCGTCCAGTCTGGAAATCAAATGGTCGGCGGCGGTGCGTGCTTCCGCATCCGTCTCACGTACGATGACATGGGCCCGGAAACCGAAATCGATTTTGCGGCCGTAACCCGCCGCCTTTTCCGACATGCTGCGCATGGTCTCTGCGATGCGGTCCTCCGTCTCCGGCCACATGAGAAAGACGTCACAGTGCTTCGCACATAAATCCTGCGCAGCGGGGGAGATGCCGCCGAAGTACATGAGCGGGCCGCCGTTTTGCTGGTAGGTCTTGGCGGCTTCGGTGTTAGGCAGGCTGATATTGTAAAATTTACCCTTCCATTCGTAAGGGCCGTCGGTGTTCCAGAGCCCCTGCAGGATCTGGATGATCTCGCTGGCGCGTTCGTAGCGGATCTCGTTGCTTTCCCTGCAGCCGGGCATGTCGGAGGAGATGATGTTGATGCACAGCCGGCCTTTGGCGATGTGATCCACGGTGGCGATGGCGCGTGCCAGCATCGGCGGCCAGACCTCTCCCATGCGCAGTGCGACGAGTTGGTTGATCTGCCTCGTCTGCGGAGCCATGGCGGATGCAAAGGTTAGGGCATCCTGTCCGGCGATCCAGCCGGAGGGCAGCAGGATGTTTTGATAGCCCAGGGCATCCGCCTTGCGGACAATGTCGCCACAGTGATCGTAACTGGAGCGCAGCGATCCATCGGGCACGCCGAGGAATTCATAGTCGTCTCCACAGATGGCGGAGAACCAGGCGATTTCAGCATTGCGGTCAGGGGTGCGAATGGCGGGTGGATTCATGATGTCGTTCAGCCGGAAAGATTGCGTGAAACGTGAGGCTTGCGTTTGTTATTGCAATACTGGAATAACGAAGCAACGCTTATTTTACACGCCGTTTCTGATGCTGCGGGATGGCAGGATCCGGTGCGGGTGTGGATCTGACATGACCGGAAGAGACAAGCTGCAAAACCATGAGAAACCCCGAAGACCAGCGCCAGAACCTCGCCCAGGCCATCCTGAATGTGCGCAGCCGCCGGGCGACCTCGCGGCGAACTCTGGCGGATGTGATGCGGCTTTCTCCGACCACGGCGGGCTTCTACGCCGACCAGTTGATCGAGTCGGGTTACCTGCGCGAGTCCGGTCTGGAGCAGGGAACCATGGGACGTCCGAAACGGTCGCTGGGTGCTGTTGCCGAGGCGGGTTGGTTTGCGGGCATTGAGTTCAATGCGGAGCGTGTGCAGGGAGTGCGGGTTGATTTTTCCGGTCAGATGACCGGGTCAGGGCAGCGGCCTTTGTCCGCAGGTGCCGACACGAAACAGGTGATGACGGAGATCAAAAACCTGATCGTGACTTTGACGCGTGGAGCCCCGGGGCCGTTGCTTGGCATTGGTCTCGGAGCGCCCGGTGTGGTGGATCCGCAGCGCGGTGTGGGAGTGTATTATGCGTTCCTGCCTGACTGGAAAGAGGTCCCGGTCGCCGCCCAATTGCACCGGCGTTTCAAGGTGCCGGTGACGCTGGAAAACAACCTGCGCGCCATCGCACTGGCGGAGCGCTGGTTTGGCGGAGCGCAGCAGCTCTCAGATTATTTGATTCTCGGACCGCGCAGCGGTTTTGGCATCGCCATGGTGATTGGTGGCAGCATCATTGGCGGTGTGCATCATGCGGCAGGTGAGGTGGGTCTCTGGCCCTGGCCGGACCGTGGCAGCGGTGCCCATATGCACGATCAGCTTTCGTCTCCGGCGGTGTGGAGAAGGCTGAAGGGCGCTGGCCCGCGCGCGCGCCTGCCGGCGGATCTGCGTGCCGCCCTGGCCACCTGCGCGGACCCGGGCAGCGAGGCCTGGAAGGAGGTGGTGCGGGATTACGCGCAGGTTCTGGCCATGGTGCAATTATTGTTAGACACGACCACCTGCTTTTTGCATGGCCCGCTCACCGCGCTTGGCGAGCGCTTCTGCCGGGATGTCTGCGCCGCGATTCCCCGGGTCGCCCCGTCACTTCAGGGTAGATTGCCCGTGCTCATCCCGTCGAAACTTGGTGATGATGCTGGTGCCTTGGGCGCAGCAAGTCTGGCGATGGAAGCCTGGATGCCGGAGTGATGCGGGCATGATCACGGTGTCAAAAATCCGGATTTCAAAGGGAGTCCCCGGCCTGATACTCGGGCATCAAACGGATGTTGTGACTTTCCAGCGTGCCGGTGTCGGCAAGCTGGCGCAAGGCTGAGGCGATGCGGTTGGCGAGTTGTTTGGGTTGAATGCCGTAACGCGCCACGGACGGACTGGTGGCCTCAAGAATCGGATCATTGTCCCTGGAAAGAACCGCGATGTCCTGCGGGATGCGTTTGCCGCGGCGCATGAGATGCATCATCACGGTGAGCACATGCGCTGCCCTGGCCACGATGTAGGCAGTCGGAGGATTGGCGGCGCGCAGGGTTTCATCCACCAGGGCGCAGAGGCTGGTCGTGGAGGTGTCATGACGCAGCACGCGGAGATGCGTTCCGGGCATGGCTTGCAGAGCTTCGCGCAGTCCCTCCTCA
>CANJVS010000509.1 GCA_947477755.1 Verrucomicrobiaceae bacterium
CAAAGGCCAGCGGTCAACGGGCCCAGATGGGGTGACTGCTGCCTCACCTATTGAGTGAGCTTCCACGGGGATGTTTTTACGCACCATCAGCCCATTCTATGCGCCTTCACGGCAATCTGTCATCTTTCCCATTCACGCTTTTAGGTTAAAACATCTTAGCCCCCTCAAACCGCGTGCCGGGCGGGCGCGGGTCTTTGCGATTGTCGATGTTCTGGCGGATGACATTGCCAGCGAAGTCTTCGTAGTCGCCGTAGATGGATGATTTGTGATCGATGTCTTTCTCCAGGATGCGATAGCGACCGGGCAGGGTGTTGTAGCCTTCCGCGCCGGATGAAATGGGTGAGCCGCCCACCAGGTAGCCATTCTTGAAGAGATAGACCATTTGCTCACCGAGAGAGATGACGACGCTCGGGTTGCCCTGGATTTCATCGGCATTCCAGAAGGAGCCGTCGTTGCGCGTGAGGTTCCTGATCTTTTCCGTGAGAAAGCGGCTGATGCGCGGGATGTCACCCGTGACAAGCTGGTGGCCGTAACGGAAAGCGTTGTTGCTGGTGGTCTGAACGTTTGCGCAACTGGTGAGGCCAAGAGTCAGGAGAAGGAGCAGACGGAAAACCATGGCCATGGTTCGGGGCGCGCAGACCAGAATTCAAGGATCAATAGCACGCGCTGCTTCCGGCGGTTCATGGTGTCACGACCGGGTCATACGTGTCGACGCAGTCACGGCTCACTTGGAAGAAACACCCATTGTGCGTCATTCAATCAATCGTTCAGAGCCGGCAGCAGGCTGCTCCAATCTTTGAATTAGCCGTTCATCTCCTGACGAACGAGGTCGCGCAGTTTCTTGCGCGCCCGGTGCAGCGCCACGCGCCGGGTGGCATCCAGAGGGCTGCCGCCATGATCCAGAAGCATTGGACCGATCTGCTGCCAGTCATGCTGCCGGATTTGAGCGCTCAGTCTGGAGACGGCGGCAGCGATGCAATGGGCCAGCCAGACGCGATCAAAATGAGTGGCGGGTGTTTCATGGCAGGGCGGCTCAGAAACATCTTCCAATGCCAGCATCAGCATCGGCCGCCGCGCAGCCCCGCTGGCATGCGGCGGCGTGCAAGCGATGCCAGTGCGCACGACAAAAAGTGTCGATCGCGTGATCCTGGCCTGGCGTGGTGGAGGTCATGTTTGCTTGCGGAGAATCACTCGGTGGATGGAAAGACAAAAACCGGCTCTCTGCATTTGAGGCTAGCCAGCCGTGTAAAGGCACGATCAGGACAGTGGGTGAATTTTGTAAAGGCTGTGTAAAACTTCACTGCCTGCCGCCGCACTTGTCGCTATCATCTCCTCCATGCCACCCGAACCCTCTGCCTTTCAAGACGGCCTGACTCACATCCTGATCATCGACGATGACCGCAAGCTGTCCGCGCTCATTCGTGATTATCTCGTGCCGCTGGGTTATTATGTCGAAGTCGTGCACACCGGCCCGGAAGGGGCTGAGCGCGCGCTCGCCACGCCGTGGCATGCGATCATTCTGGATGTCATGCTGCCTGGTTGTGATGGCTTTGAGGTGCTCAAACGCATCCGTGCCAAATCATCGGTGCCCATCCTCATGCTCACCGCGCGTGGAGAGGAAGCCGACCGCATCGTCGGCCTGGAGATCGGGGCGGATGATTATCTGCCAAAGACTTTTTCGACCCGCGAACTGCTCGCCCGTGTGCGCGCCGTCACCCGCCGTTCGACTTTGGCGCAGGTGGCTCCCGCCGAGGCACCGGTGAAGGAGATCGTGGTCGGCAGCGTGCGCTTGAATCTCGATGCCCGCGTCGCTACGCAGGATGACGTTCCGCTGGTGCTTACCCCCGTTGAGTTTGACATCCTCACCTCGCTCATGAAATCACGCGGCCGCATCAAGTCGCGGGAGGCCCTCATCGAGTCGCTGCGCGATCGCCAATACGAAGTCTTCGACCGCAGCATCGACGTGCATATCGCCGCTCTTCGCAAGAAGCTCGGCGATGATGCGCATGAGCCCCGATACATCCGCACCGTGCGCAGTGCCGGTTACATGTTCATCAACCCCGGCGCTTGAAAACGAACATCTTCTTGCATCCGCGCGCGGCGTGTTCTATCCGCCGTGATGGAAAAGACCAACAAGTCCGTACTGACCGACCTCCAGGCGTTCGACGTGGCGAGCCTTAAAGGCCGCCTGAGCGAACTCCGGAGGTATCTTTGACGTCCCGAGACTCACTGAAGAGTTGTCGGCTCTGGAACATAAAATGACGGACACCGGTTTCTGGGACAGCCAGAACGCCGCGAAAAAAGTCATCGAGCGTGCCAATGTCATCAAGCGCCAGCTCTCGCCGCTGGGTGAGCTGGATTCGCGTGTGGAAGATTTCCCCGTGCTGATCGAACTGGCAAAGGAGCAGGGCGACACACAGAGCTACAGGGAGGTGCAAACCGAGTTTGATGCCCTGCAAAAGGCGATCGCTGATTACGAGCTGGATCTGCTGCTCAAGGGACCGTTTGATCGTGGCAATGCCTTCCTCGTCGTTCACTCCGGTGCCGGCGGCACAGAAGCCTGCGATTGGGCGGACATGCTCATGCGCATGTATGTTCGCTGGTGTGAGCGCCGCAAATACAAGGTCCAGATCATCGACCATCAGGAAGGTGATGACGTGGGCACTCGTTCTGCAACGCTGGAAATCATCGGCGAGAATGCCTATGGCTTCCTTCAGGCGGAACGCGGCGTGCATCGTCTGGTGCGCATCTCCCCGTTTGATGCTGCCAAGAAGCGCCACACGTCGTTTGCCTCCATTGATGTTACCCCTGACAACGAAGAGGATATCGACATTGAAGTGCGCGAAGAGGATTTGAAAGTGGACACCTATCGTGCCGGTGGCAAGGGCGGTCAGAACGTGAACAAGGTGGAGACCGCCGTCCGTATCACGCACGTTCCGAGCGGTGTCATCGTCGCCTGTCAGGTGGAGCGCTCACAGCCCAAGAACAGGGCCAAGGCCATGGCGATGTTGAAAGCCAAACTCTACCAGATCGAGGAAGACAAACGTCAGGCTGAAATCGCCCGTCAGTATGGCGAGAAGACCGACATCGGCTGGGGCAGCCAGATTCGCAGCTACGTTTTCCAGCCTTACCAGATGGTCAAAGATCACCGCACCGGTGAAAAGACCAGCAGTGTCCAGGCGGTGATGGATGGCGACATCGA
>CANJVS010000510.1 GCA_947477755.1 Verrucomicrobiaceae bacterium
CGGACGCAGCTTTCACCTGGATGGTTCCGGCAAGGCCAGTCCGGCGATGGCGCAAATGATTGATGGGCATCAGATGAAAACTTTTGCGGCACGCGTGGACTCGCTGAACACCTGCGCTGACAACGACGTTGCCTCAGAAGTCGCCGCCTTTCTCGATAAGAAGCCAGCGGACAAGCCCTTCTTCATGTGGGCCAACTTCAGTGATCCGCATCACGCGTGGAATGCGCCCGCGGAGTTCCGGCCTGATCCTGCATCGCTCAAGCTGCCCGCGCACTTGCCGGACCTTCCCGGCATGAGGGAGCAACTGGCCGATTATTGCGCTGAGGTGAACCGCGTGGACCGCACGGTTGCCGGCGTGCTTGAAGTACTCAAGAAACGCGGTCTCATGGATAGTACGTTGATTGTTTTCTGCGGTGACAACGGCATGGCGATGCCGCATGGCAAAGGCTCGCTTTATGATCCGGGCTCAAACGTGCCGTTCCTCGTGCGCTGGCCTGGTGTGGTGAAGCCGGGCGGAGATTCGCGGGCGCTGATCAGCGCCGAGGATCTGGCCCCCACGCTGCTTGCGGCGGCGGATCTTGAGGCAGGTTCCAGGATGAGTGGCGTGAGCTTTTTGCCATTGCTCAAAGGCGAAGCCCACACACCGAGAAAGCACTTGTTCGTCGAGCGCGGCCCGCATGGCTCGGCACCGGTCGCGGTGAACATGTCGAACTCCGGTTACGATCTCTCCCGTGCGGTGCGCAGCGATCACTTCAAATTCATCTACAACTGCACCCCGTGGATGCCGTATTCGCCGGTCGATTCGGCAGGAGGTGCCGCATGGAAACAAATGCAGGAGGCAAATGCCGCCGGCAAACTTTCGCCCGGTCTACGCGCGACATACTTCACCACTCCGCGCACCGTTTATGAGCTCTATGATCTCGACGCGGATCCCTCAGAGCTGAACAATCTCAGCGGCAAACCCGCGCTCGCCGCCACCGAGCGTGAACTTCGCCACGCCATGGCCGAAAAGATGATCCTCGATTTCGACTACCTGCCACTGCCTGACCTCATGGATGGCGGCAATGCCGGTGCCCCGAAAAAGGGCAAGGGAAAGGGCAAGAAGAAGTAGCCGTGCTCTGAGATCCGGCCACTATCCCAGCCCATGCCGGACATCGTCCTCGCCACGCTCAATGCGAAATACATCCACGCCTCGTTCGGGCTGCGCTATCTCATGGCGAATCTTGGCGAGCTGCGGGATCGCGCCTGCATGGCGGAGTTTGTCATCAATCAGCAGCCGCTGGAAATCGTGGAGGCCATTCTCGAGCATGAACCGCGCATCGTTGGTTTCGGCGTGTATATCTGGAACGTTGAGCAGACGACGGAAGTCGTGGCCTTGCTCAAGCGCATTCGGCCCGGGCTGATCGTCATCCTTGGCGGCCCTGAGGTTTCGTATGAGACTGAGGGACAGGAAATCGTCGCGCTGGCGGATCATGTGATCACAGGCGAAGCGGATGTGAAGTTTGCAGAAGTATGCCGACAGCTGCTCGGATTGGCCGCAGAGGGGCCGAGGAGCGGAGGGGCGGAGTCTGAGTCAGCACCACTGCCTCTTTGCCCCTCTGCGGCAAAAACGAATCTTCCCAAGATCATCGCTGCCGAGTTGCCGGCGCTGAACAATCTCGCATCGCCGTATGAGCTCTACACGGACGAAGATCTCAAAAACCGCGTCATCTACGTTGAGGCTTCGCGCGGTTGTCCGTTCACGTGTGAGTTCTGCCTTTCATCGCTCGACATTCCGGTGCGTGCTTTTGCGACCGATGCCTTTCTGGCTTCCATGCAGAGGCTGCTGGACCGTGGTGTCACGCAGTTCAAATTTGTCGATCGCACCTTCAATCTGCATCTGCCGACGAGCATGGGCATTTTGCAGTTCTTTCTGGACCGCTGGCGCGATGGTTTGTTTCTGCACTTTGAGATGGTGCCGGATCGTTTGCCTGAGCAACTGCGCTCGCTTATCCGCCGGTTTCCAGCCGGTGCGGTGCAGTTTGAGGTGGGCATTCAGACCTTTGATGACACCACGTCAAAAAACATCAGCCGCCGCCAGAATCTGGAGCGTCTCGAAGACAACTTCCGCTTCCTCCGCGAGGAAACCGGAGTGCACATTCATGCGGATCTGATCGTCGGCCTGCCTGGTGAAAGCGTGGAAAGTTTTGGACGCGGTTTTGACCGGCTTGTGCGGATGGGACCGCAGGAGATCCAGGTCGGCATCCTCAAGCGTCTGCGTGGCACACCCATTGTTAGGCACGATCAGGAATATGCGATGATCTATGCGCCGCACCCGCCCTATGAAATCCTGTCCACGCGCGACATTGCCTTTCCTGACATGCAGCGCATGAGACGGTTTGCACGCTACTGGGACATTGTGGCGAACAGTGGCAATTTCACCGGAACGCTGAAGCTTCTGTGGCGTGATGAAGCGTCGCCCTTTGCCGGATTCCTGCGCTTCAGTGACTGGCTGCACGCGACACTGCGGCGCACGCACATGATTGCCCTGCACGTCGTCGCGCAGAGTCTGTTTGATTTCCTCACCCAGGAAGAAGCGGTGGATCACGATGTCGCCGCCTCCACGCTCGAAGCCGACTGGCATCGCACGCCGAGTCGTGAAGCACTGAATCTGCGTGGCAGATCCACCGCTTTGGTGAAGCCTGCTGCGGCACGCGCGGCACGCCGGCAGGAACGCCACACGCAGGCTCTTTGAACCCCTGGGCTAGCTCAACTCGCGAATCGGGAGGGCACCATTTTCGACGAGGTAGTGCGGGCGGCCTTTATTGTCGGTGACGGTGGCGGAGCTGACGTCGATGCCGAGATTCCGATACAGGGTGGCGAAGACTTCGGGGAAGGTGACCGGACGGCTGTCGGCCTCGCCACCGAGGCGGTCGGTGGAGCCGATGACTTGTCCGCTGGGCATGCCGCCGCCGGCGAGCAGGGCCATGGCGACGCGCGGCCAGTGATCCCGTCCGCCCTGAACATTGATGAGCGGTGTGCGGCCAAACTCGCCCCAGACGAGGACGGTGACATCTTTGTCGAGACCACGCTGATGGAGGTCCTCAATGAGGGCCGTGATGCCCTGGTCAAAGATCGGGAAATCTTCGCGTTCGCGGGTGAAGATGTCGTTTTTGGGTCCGCCATGCCAGTCCCACTTGCTGTAGTTCACGGTGACGAC
>CANJVS010000511.1 GCA_947477755.1 Verrucomicrobiaceae bacterium
CGTCTTCGGCGGAGTGGTGGCGGAGCGCATGGTGGAGCCGGGCGAGTATGTGCGGGCGGATTCACCCATCGCCCGGGTGGTGGATCTGGCCACGTTGCGGCTGGTGCTGAGCGTGCCGGAGACGGAGGTCGGCGCTCTGGTCATCGGGCAGGCGGTGGAGTTCACCACGGCGGCATTCCCGGCCCAGAGCTTCACGGGCAAATTGAAATTCCTCGGCGCGAAGATGCGCGAAGCCTCGCGTGATCTGGTGATTGAGGCGCTGGTGGACAATGCGGATGGCAGACTGCGCCCCGGCTTTTTCTGCGATGCACGCATCCGGCTGCGTGAGGAAAAGTCCATCGCAGTGCCGGCCACGGCACTGCGCATCGAAGGCACCCGGCGCAAGGTTTTCGTCATCACCAGGGACAAAGCGATCTCGGAGCGCCTCGTGGAAGTGGGTGAGACGCGCGAAGGATTCACCGAGATCCGGCGCGGCATCACCGCTGGAGAGTCGGTGCTGGATAAACCCGCCGCTGGAGCCTCGGACGGCCAGCGCTTTGAACCCGCCGCCTAACTTACACTTCGTACTTTCATGCAATGGCTCGCCGCAATTTCTGTCAGACGCCCGGTTCTCGCCAGCGTCATCATTCTCGTCTTCGTGGTCGTCGGGCTGCTGGGTTACACCAAGCTGCCGGTGGACCGGTTCCCGAAAATTGATTTCCCGACCGTCAGCATCGTCACCCGTCAGGATGGGGCGACACCCAAAGAGATCGAAACCGAAATCACGGACAAGATCGAGGAGGCGGTGAACACCGTCGCGGGCATTGATGAGCTACGCTCCATCTCCAGTGAAGGCATCTCCCAGGTGCTGGTGACCTTTGTGCTGGAGAAAAACATCGACGTGGCCGCCCAGGAAGTGCGCGACCGGATCGCCCGCATCATCCCTGACCTGCCGGAGGATGTGGATGCGCCGATCATCGAGAAACTCGATCCTGATGCCGCGCCCATTTTGAATCTGGCTCTCGTGGCCGACAAACCGGTGCGCGAGATCACGGAGTTCGCCGACAAGGTGCTGCGGCGTCAGCTTGAGAGCGTGCCGGGCGTGGGGCAGATCACGCTGCTGGGCGGGCGGTTGCGGCAGATCAATGTCTGGATCGATCCCATGCGCCTGCGCTCCTACAGCATGACGGCGGCGGACGTGCAGCGGGCGCTGCGCTCACAAAATGTTCAGATCCCCGCCGGCACGGTGAAGAATGCGGCCAGCGAGGCCGGCTTCCGAGTTCTGGGCAAGGCCCGCAGCATTGAGGAGATCGGCCTGCTCGTCGTGCGCGAGGCCGGCGGCGGTCTGGTGCGGGTGCGCGATGTGGCACGCATCGAAGACGGTGCCGAAGAGCAAAAAACCGTCGCCCGAAACAACGGTGTGCCTTCCGTGGTGCTCTCCATCCGCAAGCAGAGCGGTACCAACACTGTGGCCGTGGTGGACGCGGTGAATGAGAAACTCGACGACGTGAAAAAGCTGCTGCCCGCAGGCTTCGATGTCGCGGTGGTGCGCGACACATCCCAGGTCATCCGCACCAGCGTTCACGCGGTGAAGGAGCATCTCGTGCTCGGGGCCTTGTTTGCTGCCATCATCGTTCTGATTTTTCTCGGCAACTCACGTGCCACGATCATCTCCGCTCTGGCCATTCCCACTTCGATCATCGCCGCGTTTGGCGTCATGTGGGCGCAGGGTGTGACCTTGAATGTCATCAGCCTGGTGGCGCTCGCGCTGGCGGTCGGCATCGTCATTGATGATGCGATCATCGTGGTGGAAAACATCTTCCGCCACATGGAGGAAAAAGGTGAGGACTCCTTCACCGCGTCCATCGAGGGACCGCGCGAGATTGGCACCGCCGTTCTCGCCACCACACTCTCACTGCTGGCCGTGTTCGTGCCGGTGGCGTTCCTGAGCGGCATTGTGGGCATGTTTTTAAAGAGCTTCGGCCTCACCATGGCCTTTGCCATTGCGGTGTCGCTGCTGGTCAGCTTCACCCTCACGCCCACCCTGTCCGCACGGATGTTCCGCAACGGCCACGCCACCCGCTTTGACACCTGGCTGGAGCATCTGGTGAATCTCTTCTACCGCCCGGTGGAGGCTTTTTACATGGTGCTGCTGCGCTTCTCCATGCGCCACCGCTGGGTCATTGTGCTGGCCTGCTTCGGCATCCTCGGCGCACTGCCCACACTCTTCCGCATTGTGCAGAAAAGCTTCCTGCCACCGGTGGAGGAAGGCGAGTTCGTGGTGAACATCCGCACCCCGGAAGGCACCAGCCTCGCGGCAACCGATCTCATGACCGAGCGTTTCGCCCGTGCGATGCGTGATCTGCCCGGCGTGGATGGCACCCTGCTCACGATTGGCGACAACGACCAGCGCACGCCCAATCTCGCGGGCATCTTTGTGCGCCTGAATGACCCTGCTTTGCGTGAAGATCAGCAGACACTCATGGATCGCGTGCGGCAGGAGATCGTGCCAAAGTTCCCCGTGGAATGGCGCATCACCGTGCTCTCCGTGCCGCCGTTCAACACCGGCATGTCCAGTGCCAACGTGCAGTACTTCATTGCCGGACCTGATCTGGACACCCTCACCCGCGCCACCGACTCCGTGATCAGCGAAGTCAAAGACCTGCCGGGCATCCGCGATCTCGACAGCTCTCTCATTCCCGGCAAACCGGAAATCTCAGGCAGCGTGGATCGCAACAAAGCCGGCGAAATGGGAGCCAGCATCCAGGACATCTCCGGCACGCTGCGACTCCTCGTCGGCGGTCTCGATGTCTCAACCTATGACGACAGCGGCGAGCAGTACGACATCCATCTTCAGGCTGAAGAAACCTACCGCAACACCAGCGAAGTCCTCAACCTCCTCACCGTGCCCTCGACCAGGGCGGGGCCCGTTGCCATCAGCAATCTGCTCACGCTCAGCAACACCGACAGCCCGTCGCAAATCAACCGTCTCAACCGCCGCCGTCAGGTCACGATCACCGCGAACAACGCGCCCGGCATTGGCGAAACAGAGATCCTAGATGGCATCGCCGCCGCCGTGAACCGGCTCAACCTGCCAGCCGACTACGCCAGCGGCAGCGCCGGCCGCTCCAAGGAAATGGCCAAGGCGGGCAAGGCCTTCATGGTCGCTTTCATGATGGCCTTCATCTTCATGTACCTCATCCTCGCCGCGCAG
>CANJVS010000512.1 GCA_947477755.1 Verrucomicrobiaceae bacterium
TATGGACGTGTCACAGCTCGCACAACGCATGGGAAAGAGGCTCGCAACCCCCGATGCGCACCCAGTTGGCCGACCCGTCATACGCAGCGCATGCACGACAGGCGGCCGCGCCGTCCTGGTTTTTCGAGCACAGCTTTGGACACCGTTGGTCCAAAGATAACCTGCCAGCCGGAGCGTGTATTATTTCCGCATTGGTTTGGTATGGCATTGATTTTAGAGTCAGTAGAGAGACGCCAAACCTTGGCGACCTCGTAAAGTGGAGTGAACGTTGGCTGGACTTGGATGATACTCAGTTTGTCGAAGGGCACTTGTTCCAAGAAGTGATTCACAACATAACGCCTCCAACCTCTACCGAAGAGGGATTCTCCATCTCGGTCGATTTTGGGACTGCACCGACGACTGCTTTCGACGAATTGGTTGTTTTGCTTCTCCAGAAAGCATCACGAGTTGAGATAGGCTCCTATCTCTTCGCTGATACAGAAACATGATGCGCACCTTGAGAAGGTTCACTTCCTCCCAGCGCCATAGTCCGGGTGGCGCTTATCATGCCGAATGGACAAAACACGCAGGCGGTCGGCATGGATGCGGTAGAAGATTGTATATGGAAACCGCTTCAGATGAGCCTTGCGTCGTCCACGGGATGACTGCGGGAAGGCCTGTGGATTCGCGGCTATTGAAGCCAGAACGCGCTCGACTTCTTGGAAGAATTCGTCACCAAGGTGATCCTTGCGCTCATCATACCAAGCACAGGCGTCATCGACTTCGCGTTGAACGGCGATGTGGTAGGTCAGCCTCACGACCGGCGGCGATTCGAAAAATGACCGAGAAACGCCTCGTGGCTGATTTCGAGTGAGGGGCTCTTCTCCAACTCGGCCTCACGCTGATCGAGCAAGGACTCCAAATCATCATCGACCTCCGCCACCTGAGAGCGAGTGGATTCCCACAGGCTGGATGCCACCCGGCAGCGGTCCTGCGGAGCAAGCTGCATCGCAGAGGACATCACGGATTCATAAGTCGCGTTCATGAGGCAATTGTATCCAACTCCGCGCCCAAGGTCAACGAGCGTGATTCGGAGCCTGTTTGCATTCGGTTGGCGGGCCATTGGTCTCTTTTTGAGAGACACTTTCCCGGAGAGTTATCTCTTTTGGAGAGACCATTAGCCCAGCCCGCCCGGCTATTCGAGATGCACCGGCATCTTAGGCTTGGAATCGGCCACTGCCGGCTTCAGGATGCCGACCATGCGCTCCATCGTTTGCTTTCTCGCCCTCCTCATCGTTTTTCCCGCCGCCATCACCTCGGCTCAAGACTCGAAATGGATTCCGCTCTTCAACGGCAAGGATCTGAGCGGATGGACGATCAAGATCGCGAAGCGGCCACTGGGCGAGAACTTTGCGAACACCTTCCGTGTCGAAGATGGCATCCTGAAGGTCAGCTACGATGGCTACGAGAAATTTGACGGGCAGTTTGGGCATCTCTTCAGCAACCTGGCCTACTCCCACTACATCCTGCGCCTGGAGTATCGCTTCACCGGCGCGATGGTGGCGGATGCGCCGAAGTATGTGAACCTCAACAGCGGCGTGATGCTGCACGCGCAACCGCCTCAGAGCATGCGCTTTGATCAGGGCTTCCCGGCAAGTTTGGAGATGCAGTTCCTCGCCGATGAAGGCAAGGGCGCGCGTGCCACGGCCAATCTTTGCACCCCGGGCACCCATGTGGAAATGGGCGGGAAGTTGATCACGCAGCACATCGTCAAATCCAGCGCACCGACCTTCCCTGCGGAAGAATGGGTGCGCGCGGAAGTCGAGGTGCGTGGCAACGACGAGATCATCCACCGCATCAACGGCGTCGAAGTGCTGCGTTATCAGCGCCCGCAGCTTGATCCTACAAACAACAATGCACCCGCCACCGATCAGATTGAAGCGGGCGGCAACCTCATGCTCAGCTACGGCCACATCGCTCTCCAAGCCGAAGGGCAGCCCGTCTGGTTTCGAAAGATCGAGCTGATGTCACTGGAGAAAAAATGAGACCGCGCCCGGTGAGGCAATCACCGCACGCTCTTCCTTGAATGCTCAGCGACTGAGCATCATGAGCATCTGCCGCGCCTCGGCGTGGTCGGGGCGGATGGTGAGTGCCCGCTGGACGGCGGCGATGGCTTCCTGTTTTTTGCCCATCCGGGCGAGAATTGTGGCGCGGGCGTAGGGGATGCCGGGATCGTTTGGGTCGGCGGTTTCGCCTTTTTGCAGGGCATCAATCGCTTCAGGAATCCGGCTCTGGCCATTGAGGGCAAGGCCGAGATTGTACCAGGCGCGGGCAAATCGCGGATTGGCGCGCACGGCTTCACTCAACGCGACGATGGCCTTTGGCATGTCCCCGGTCTCGCTGAAGGCGAGGCCTAACTCATAATGATACTGCGCTTCATTCGGCGCGAGCTTGATGGCATCCTGCAATTTCTGAATCGTGCGCACGGTGTTTCCGCCGGCGTTGTGGAGCATGGCCAGGTCGTGATGAAATGGCGGAGAGTTCGGGTCCCATGAAACGGCGGTTTCCATGTGCTGGATCGCACTGGGCAGATCACGGCGGGCAAAGTGGAACTGGCCGAGCTGCATCTGACCGCTGGGCTGGTCGGCATTGAGCTGGAGCATGTGCTGCATGTCTTTGCCAGCGACGGAACCGGGATCGACGCTGTCGCGCAAAGCCCACGCGGCGGTGACACGGACGCTGCGGACCGGGTCATTCAAAAGGGCTTCCATGCTGCCGCGTACGCCGGGAGCCTGCAGGGCGGGCTCCAAACTGCGCGCGGCGGATTGGCGGACCAGCGGATGCTCATGCCTGAGCTGAGTGCGCAGAGCCTCGGTGACGGGCGGCTGATCCACCCAGCGGTCGAGCACGAGGCTGGCGCTGGCTTTCCAGTGCGGGATCTCATCGCTGCCGAGCAGCGTGATCAGGCCATCGCGGGCTGATTCATCGCCCTGGCGTGCTTTGGCGATCAGTGTGGCGCGGGTGCGCGTCTTGCGGTTCATTTTCTCACCCCACCATTTTTCCGTGGCCGCGAGTGACCACGCATTGTCCTTGTCCTGATGGCATTTGTTGCAGGCATTCGGCACGCCGAACTGTTTGGTCAGCAGCGGATCGGGAATCGTGAACCCGTGATCATGGCGCGGATGGCGCTGCATGTAGGTCGTCTGCGGCA
>CANJVS010000513.1 GCA_947477755.1 Verrucomicrobiaceae bacterium
ACCATGACGCGGCTCCATCACATCAAACCCGCGTATGCAAACGCGGCATAACCAACTTTGCAACTGATGTGCAGCACCTGGTCGAAGTTGAAGTTGATCTTGCCGCTGCATCTGGCGACATCGATGGACCAATGCAGAACCAGCTCGATGGCAGCCACCATCGAAGAACCGGTGATCAGCCAGACGAATCCGGCGTGGATCAGGCAGTGGGCGGCCATGCAGACAAACCAGATTTTTTCGGGCCGTGCGGGATCCTGAAGTCGTTTCAGCAGGCGCCAGTTCTTGCCGGTGGCAAGGTATTCCCCCTGCATCGGGAAGTCTGCGATGGCATGTCCGATCGCCAACGCGAAGATGAGCTGCAAGGCAGCCAATAAGGTGTGCGGCGGGAACTCCAGTAGTTCGGACATGGCGCGCAAGGGACCATTCCACATCCGCGCTGGCAACTTGAAAATTGAAGGCCGGCGATTTCGTCAATACGCCGTGGTGGCGGGTCAATCTCTGCGACCTCATCCAAATCCCGCCAACCTCATCATCACCACCAGTTGCATCAGTCATTGCTGACTTCCTGTCGTTCCGTCCTTCCCATGAAACAAAAAGCCCCCTCCGGACTTGGAGGGGGCTAAATTTTTCTGGTGTATCCCGGCGGGATTGACGGATCAGCCGACGCTTGCCGCCAGTTCAAAAGCACGCTGGATTTCCCGGCGTGTCTCTTTCAGGGCGTTTCGGATCTCTTCAAGGTAGTCAGGGCGGTCGGCGTTGGCCGTCGACTTCCAAGCCTGCCAGCGCTGGGCCCACTCGTGGAGCTTCTGATCGGAGGCATTGAGCAATTCGCGGACTTTTTCGGAAAGCGGCTGGCGATCACACTTGATGCGCTTGCCGAGTTGGCGGCGTGCCTCGGCGATTTCGGCGAGGACAATTTTCTCCTCCGGCACGCGACGCAGATCGCTGGTGAGACCGAGCTTGGACAGCGTCCAGACCGTCCATTTGGTGGGATCCCACTGATACCAGCGCACCCCGTTGCGGTAGTCGTGCTGGAATTCGTGGTGATAGTTGTGATAGCCTTCGCCAAAGGTGAAGAGAGCCATGAGCCAGCTGTCACGGGCGGAGCAATTGGTCGAGTAGGGGCGGGAGCCAATCGTGTGGCAGAGAGAGTTGATGAGGAAGGTGGAATGCTGAACCGCGGTGATGCGAGCCACGCCGGAAATGAGAAAACCACAAACCGCTCCGCTGAGGCCGGCGTGAAGCCAGCCCAGGAATGCCGGCAGGGCAAAGCTGGCCAGGGCGGCAATCAGCACATAGTTCCGCTGCTGCCAGAGCACGAGGGGATCACGCTGCAAATCCTGCACATTGTCCCACGGCGGCTCGATTTCCCGGCGGAACATGACCCAACCCATGTGGGCGTGCCAGAAACCCTTCGAGATGTCATAAGGATCACCATCGGTGTCCACATTCTTGTGATGACGGCGATGATCGGATGCCCAGGCAATCACGTGATTTTCAAAAGTGGCGGCTCCAAAAATCAGAGTCAGGAGACGCACCGGCCATTTGGCCTTGAAGGACAGGTGGGAAAACAGGCGATGGTAGCCCAGGGTGATGCTCAGTCCTGTGATGATACAGAAGACCGAAAACATGATGACCTGAAAGCGGTCGATGCCGTAGGTATATAAATACCAGGGGACCAGAGTGAAGGTCAGGACTGCCGTGGAGGTTAAAAAGGAACTGTTCGTCCAATTAACTTTTGAGGTAGGTGGATGGCGGAATGGCACGGGAGTGTCATAGCAGGTTTGCAAGGATGTGCCAGATCAATTATTTCCATGATCGGGGTCGGGATTGGCCATGATCAGGCAGATTTTGCGCTATTGCCTCGCGCCCGTGGTCTGCTAGATGTCATTTTTCCCAGCAATGACACGCGCGCGTTGGTTAATCGCAGGTTCCTGGCTTATCGCATTCTGGCTCATGGCCGGGATGATCGTAGCCCCTGCCATTCAGCGTGACCTGACCGCAAGCGCGAACCGGCTTCTTGCCGGCCAGCCAAAGGCGGGCGGCGATTCGATTCAGGTCCGCTTTGACGGCCAGCGGGCCATCCTGACGGGCCGGCTGCGAAAGGACAGCCAGCGGGCGGATCTTCTGGCCACCGTGCAGAACCGGGTCCGCAGCGGACGGCTTTTTGCCGCGAAATTGAATCCGGTGCAGCGTGTGACCGACTCACTGGAAACCGCCCCGAACCCAACGGGTTGGCTGCTGCTGTCAGGGAATGGCAGCCATGGCCAATTGATCGGCACTGCGGCAACGGATCAGGAAGCACGCGACCTGACCACCCTCGTGCAGGATCGCTGGAGCGGGCTGGGAGGTCACATCGAGGGCCGGTTGACCACTGCTCCAGCCACCCTGGATGAGGCCACGGATCTGAAAACCACCCTCGACACTCTGCCCAAGCCGCGCACCGACACCGGCGGCGACAGCGCCCAGCTTCAGGTCGCACGCATTGGAGATGGCTGGCAGCGCCTCGTGCTCGATGCCGTGGACGATCAGCTCAAAGACCAGATCATCAACCTCGGCATCAGCGCCCGGGACTGGGAAAAAAGCATCCTTCCGCTCATCCAAAATGCACGCCGCTATCAGGCCGAACAACGTGTGCGGACAGCCGAGACTGAGCGCCAGGCCAAACTGCCGCCACCGCATGTTTTCCTCGCCGCGCGTGACCACCGCCTTCTCGCCCGTGGTGAGATGGCCAGCATCGGCATCAAGCGCGAATTGCTCAATTCCCTCATCGCCGCCTTCCCTGAATGGCGCGTGCTCGATGACATTCGTGTGAATCCCCAACGCCGCGCCGTCGCCGACTTCGGCCCTGTCACCATCGCTTTGCTACCGAACCCGACCGACAAAGATTCCAAAACCGCCGGCAAATCCCTCATGCTTGGCCTATCGCACGCGGCCTGGGAACCCGTGGACTGGCAGGTCGGCAGAGATGCTCAACCATGGAAAAAACTCCTTCCGGCGGACCTCCCGCCCGAGCTTATCCAAAGCGACAGCGACATGGTGACCGACTGGCTGCAAGGCAACACCACAGGCATCCCCGCCCTGCCCTTGCGCGCACAGCCGAGCTTCCTGACCCTCACCCTGCTGCCGGACAAAGTGATCCTCGCAGGCCAGCTTGCCGAGGAGTCGCTTCACACCCAGCTCATTGAA
>CANJVS010000514.1 GCA_947477755.1 Verrucomicrobiaceae bacterium
AATCGCACCGCCATAGGCGATCTCCAGCGGTGTCTCGGAACTGAAGGCCACCTTGCTGCGGATCGTCACACGACCGGCTTGCGCGAGCCGCACTTCATCGCCCGCAGCCTTGCCATCGACGCTAAAGCCCGGTGCGTGCGCGTAGCCGTCGCTGACATAACTGCGGCCGCGGGCCAGTCCCTCACACCATTGGGCGAAGTCGAGTTTCCCGACGCTGCCGAGCTGCACGTAGGTGCGGCCCTGGCCGACACGCGTGCCGCTCATACACGGGTAGTCCGTTTCACCCGCGCACTTCAGCGGCAGGCCGCAGTTCATCAGGTGATACCAGGCGTTCCACTCCAGCAGCCGCGCGGTGTCCATCGCGCTGATGAAATCACAGGCGCCATGCGCGGTGCTGACAAAGATTTCATGACCACCGGCATCGGGAACCGCCACGTTTGGCAGCACATCGATCACGCGCTCATGGCTTGAGATCAGTTCGGACACGTTCAGGCCGCCATCGTGATCCGCGTCGATCGTTTCAAACAACTCGGGCAGCACCGTGTCCGCCGTTTCATCCGGCGCGAGCCGCATGTCCTTGTTGGCATCGTTCAGCTCGATCATGCGTTTCGCGGCCGTGTCCGCAGTCACCTGCATGCCGCTGCCGGAGTGCGGATAGCCGGTGAAACCACCCTGCTTCTTGGTCCAGCGTAAGGCAGGCGTGGTCCATGTCGGCCAGCCCCTGGTGCCGTCGGCTCCCGGATAGACGAGCTCGCGCAAATTCAGCAGGCACACGTGACCGAGGGCGGCGGAGCCGAAGCCGCTCACCTCCATGTCATAGCGCAGCAGGGTGTGCGGCTCGCTGAGCGGATGCGCGGCACCGCCAAAGAATGGTCGCTGATGCTCGAAGCCATAACCCCAGGTGAGCACGCAGCCGACGTTCAAGCCTTCGCCCTTCACCTGGGCAAACATGTGCGCGGGCTCCACACCAACGGAGGGCGAGGTGTAGTGCGCGCAGCCGGCGGCATGAATGTGATGATCGCCGCTGTAATAGCCGAAGTCAGCCGCATTCATCCAGCGCTCAAGTTTCACCCCGAGCTGCGTTTCCTTTGCCGCAGGAATGGTCACCTGTCTCCGCAGGGTGTGGTATTCAGGGCCGCGGGAAGCCTCCATCATGAACCCGCCCGGTGGCAGCAGCACGGTGCCGCCATCCGCGCGGTAGATGTGTTTTTGGAAAAAGAAATCCGGTGCGAGCCGCCGCGCCTGCGGCGGGAAGACGTGGCCTCGTGAGTCGGAGAATGTCAGCCGTGCGGTCGTTGGCTGGCCGTCGAAGTCCCTGACCTCAAGCTTCACGATCACCGCCGGACGCACGTCGAGCAGCACCGGCACTTCGGCTCGGAACCCGAGATCCTGGGTTCCCTGGCCAATGTCGAACGAGAGCACGGCCTCGCGCTTTCCAGCCTCGCTGCTGTAGATGAGCGCGATGGCGTATTCGACCTCAAGACCGCTGAGCGTCGCCGTCATCGGTGGTGCGTCGAACATGCTGACTTCCAGAAAACGATCCTCGCCCTTCGTGTTCTCATTCTCGCGCAGATGCGTCTGCCTTTCGCGTTCCATGGTGCTCTTGGCCACACCGGCATACGACGGTCCGGCCTGACTGCTGGTGATGCGCAGGCGCGCGGTGCTTGTGGCGTGGTTGATCACCTTGATGAGCACAGGCGTGTAACCAGCCTGCTGCATCACGGCTTTCACCGGACCACGCGCCGCCTTCACGCGCGACTCGGGATTGATGTCCACGACACAGAGCACCTGTGGATCCAGCGCTGCCTGCAAGGCTGCGGCATCGCGTGCGCTGATGGCCGACTGCAACCTGGATCGCTCTTCTTCAGCGAGTGGCGCGCCGAGGAAATCAAGCGCCTGCACCAGCCGCTGTGCATTTGCCGCGAGCGGCTGGCCCTCGACCTCCAACACCGGCAGAGGCTCCGCCGCAGCGGTTGCTGCCAGCAGGCCTGCAAGAAGAGCATGTGAGATGTTCATGAACTGGATACGCCGCAGCGGCGCACATCTTCGATCACCTGCCGCTGATGAACAGGCCGCCGATGACCGCCGGATCATGCCTTGAAGAATATCTTGTTACGGTAGAGGACGAAGAGAAAGGACCAGACCAGCAGCAGCGCGCCCACGCTTTCGAGCACGCCGTGCCATGTCGGATCAAGCGGCTGGTAGAGTCCGGCGAAGAGAAGCTTCGAGGTGTGTCCAAAATCGACGAAGTGAAACGTCATGTAGATCGTCAGGCTGTTCATGCCGACGACGACCAGGGGGAAGGCCCATTTCTTGAATCCGACGACATCGATGATGCCATAGAAGACGGCCATGAAAGTGAAGGACAGGCCGCTGGTGACGAGGATGAAGGAACTGGTCCACAGGCGTTTGGCGATCGGGAAATGCAGGCTCCAAAGCAGGCCGAGGCCAAGACAAACCATGCCGGCGACCAGCAGGCGGCGGAGCTTGGCCTGCTGGCTGAAGCTGCTGTCCTTGAGAATCTCACCCGCATGCACGCCGAGTATGGTGAGGCACATCGCCGGAAACTGCGTGAGGATGCCAAGCTCATCATAAGTGACCTGAAGCAGGCGGCCCGGGAGGAAGCTGCGGTCAAACCAGCCGACCAGATTGCCTTCAAAGGAAAGGTTCCCCGCGCCAAACCCGGGCACCTGGACCACCATCAGCGCCGCGTAATAGAGAAACAAAATGCCGCCCGCGATGGCCAGACGCCTGGCCGAACCAACATTGAGATAAAGCACCACGCTGACGAAACCGGCGAGCCCGATGCGGCCCAGGACGCTGCCCATGCGGATATGATGGGGATCGAAAAAAGGGAAGGGTGCATTTTTATCGAGCATGCCCAGCACGATCAGGATCAGCAGGCGCACGAAGGCCTTGCGATACAGTTCGGGCCTGGGTGTGCCCTTTGCGATCGCCCCGGCCAATGAGAAGGGAATGGACACGCCGGCCAGAAACAAAAACAGCGGGAAGATGCAGTCATAAAACGTGAACCCAAACCAGGCGGGATGCGTGAACTGGCGCGCCACGGCATCCACCCAGCCCCAGCCGGTCTTGCCATCAAGCTGATGGATCACCGCCCCGGCCCCGGCAATCATGAGCATGTCAAAACCGCGCAGGGCATCAATGGAAACAAGGCGTG
>CANJVS010000515.1 GCA_947477755.1 Verrucomicrobiaceae bacterium
CCCTGGAACTTCCCCGTCATCAATCCGCCCCGTGAAGGCACGCACTGCGGCGCGGTGCTGTAGCCATGCGTCGCCACCACGCCGCTGCGGGCCAGTGCATCGAGATTCGGCGTCTTGATGTCCTTCATCACGCCGTGGATGCCGAGATCAGCGTGGCCGTGATCGTCGGTGTAAATGAGGATGATGTTCGGCTTTGACTCAGCGAAGAGCGAAGAGCTGAGAGCCAGGATGGAAGCAAGAATCAGTCGGTGCATGGTGGGCGGATAAGACAGAGGAATGGGGACAGGGGAATGGATTTACAAAGGCTGGTTTTTTTATTTCTCTGTCTTTCAATTCTTCCTCTCCAACGTGGTAAACTCAAGACGCGAGCGGTTCAGGTTGATCAATTGGATTCCATCGAGAGCCACGTGGTCCAGCAGAACTTCAAGATGCTTTTGGTAGGCTGGTTGGTGGCTCGAAAACGCGGTGACAACAAAGGCGTGCGCCGGGGAGAACAACTGCACGAGGTGCGTCCCGAGTTTGAAGTTCTCGGCTTTGACATCAATCCTTTGCAAGCAGTGCGCCTCACCACCGAAGTGGTGCACCAAGGCCTCGCTGTAAAGATGGCTGTCCAGATGTGTGCCCCAATCTTGGATGAGTTGCTTGAGATGCGTCACCAGGCGCTCGCACTGGGGCGTGAGGATGTGCCACCCTGATTTTCGCATCTTCGGCTGATGTCGCCCGGGCGTGGTCAGGGCATTGAAAAGCAGTTTCCCGCGAACCTGGCTACCGCCGAAGTTGATGTGCTTCACACGGCGAATGTCCTGCAGCATGGCATAGTGCAAGACCTGCGCTTCGTGTTCCGGCAGCAGCGTGGTGGCAACCTTCAGTTCGTAAAGCATGTGGTTGACCACCAAATCGAGATAATAGGTCTTCTCAAAGCTGCCGTGGACGACCTTGACCGGCACCTGCGTATGCACCTCCAGGCATTCCGCACGGAGCCGCGCCGCGAGATCATTCTCGAAAATGCGCTCATCGAACAAGCGGCCAAACTTGTTCTGGGTGGCATAGGCACAACGCATGACCGCCTCGTCGATGACGTCAAAATCAGCATCGGTAACGGATTGGAGATCGAGAGTGCGATGGATGGGCATTAGATTTAAAAACAGAGGAGTGGGAACAGAGGGATTGGGACATGGGAATGAATTTACAAAGGCTGGGGCTTTTTATTCCTCTGCCCCCATTCCCCTGTCCTTTTTCACTTTTTAAACATTTTGTTACGCTTGTCCCCGCCGGAGAGAATGTAGGCGATGAGGTCGGCGATTTCGTCGGGGTTCATGCTGTTGATCAGGCCTGGAGGCATGAGGGAGGCGGGTGATGCTTTGCGGCTTTGGATGTCGGTGTTGCGGACTTCGGTGATCTGGCCTGGGGCGGCGGGATTGGTGGCGACTTGGAGGATGCCGCCTTCTTCGCCGGTGATGCGGCCGGTGACGGTGCTGCCGTTCTTCAGGCCGATGATGCTGCTTTCATATTGGTCGGAGATGACCTTGCTGGGATCCACGATGTTCTCCAGAAGATCGCGCAGCGTGTAGCGATTGCCCGCACCGGTGAGATCGGGGCCGACTCCGCCGCCTTCGTTGCCAAGGCGATGACAGGCCTGACACGCGGCGGCGATGAACAGCTCATGACCGCGCTCAAAGTTGCGCCCGCGCTGCAGGTTCTTCGCGAAGGCGACGATTTCATCGACGCTGTAAGTCTTGCCGGGGCCTTTCGGCGGATGGATAACAGCGCGTGTGGCGACCGCCGCTTTCGGTGTCGCAAGGGCGGCAAGCCTGGTGCGCTCATTCACATCAGGCACAGAGGCGAGCGCGTCGGTGCGGATGGTGTCGAGGAAGCCGCGGAACTGATTGCCACCCTGCCACGGGCCGGTGCTGGCGAACCATTCGAAGAACTCGCGGCGCAGTCCGGAGGTCCAGCCGTTCCTGGCAAAGCGCAGGCCATAGGCAAAGGCGATCTGTTGTTGGTTAGGCCGTGCGGCACCGCTGCGCAGGAAATTCGGGCCGTAGCGGTCGTTGCGGGCCATGCGATCGACGGAAAGCCAGGCAACCTCGTCATCCTTCGCGCTGCGCATGAGCTGGAGAGTCTTCGCAACAACTTCCGATGAACCAAGGGCAGCCAGCGTGCGCGAAAGCTCGCGGTTGAGATCGTTGGTGGTCGCGGAGAATACGGCATCGAGTCGCGCCAGCGTTTGCGCCAGCGCATCGCCTTCCGGGAGACCATTTCGAGCGACGGTGATCTGATACGTCCGGATGAGTGCGAGCTGCTGCGCGCTGTCGAGTTTGGCAAAGTCTTGCGCGTTGAGCATCGCCAGTAGTGAGGCTTGATGTTCCTTGCCGCCGAAGCGCGCGAGGGCGACGCCGCTTTCGATCACGGCCCACGGCTCTGTTTGCTTCAAGGCACGGGCAGCCCACAGCTTCGCGGGCTGGCGTTCGATGGCCACGCGCGCCGCGTAGCGCACGAGACGATCCGCGTGACCGAGATGCGGCCAGGCTTTGTCGATGGTCTCGGGGCCGGTGCCTTGTTCATGCAGGCGTTCGAGTTCGAAGCGCAGCTTGTGTTCGGGAGTCTCCACAGGCGCGGCAGCAGGCGTGGTGCTCGCTTTGCCCTCATAGGTCACGCGATAAAGCGCCGACTGCGTGCGCCGTCCGCCGATGGCAAAATACATTGCACCATCCCTGCCGATGACGGCATCGGTGAGCGGCAAGGGTTTGCCCGTGATGAACTCCTCAAGCTTCGCGTCATAGCCCGCGCCTTTCGGCGTGAGATGCACGGCGTAGAGCGTGCCGTAGGTCCAGTCGCAGGCGTAGATGGCGTGTTGATACTTTGCTGGAAACAACGCTCCGAGCCCGGAGACGACGCCCGTCGGACAACCCGGTCCCACCTCGACAAGCGGCGGCACAATGTCCGCGCAATAGCCTGGCAGCTTGCCCGAGGACTCGCGGAAGCCGTAGTCGCCGCCGCTGACGACGTGGTAAATGCGCGTGGGTCGGTACCACGGCGTGCCGGCATCCCACTCCATGTCACTGTCATAGGTGAAGAGATCGCCCAGCGCGTTGAACGCGGTGTCGAAGTGATTGCGCATGCCGTCGGCGATCATCTCGAAGCGTTTGCCGTCAGGCGAAACCTTCAGCGTGA
>CANJVS010000516.1 GCA_947477755.1 Verrucomicrobiaceae bacterium
ATCGATCAGGACCACTTTGTCAAAAGCACCAAGTCCAGTGATGGATCCGTGCTTTCCGGGCTCATCCTTCGAGTTGTAAAAATGCCGCTGCAAGGCGCGCATCAGCACGCGGTTCACCAGCGTCGATTTACCACTGCCGGACGGCCCGGTGACACAGGTCAGCAGGCCGACGGGGAAGGCCGCGTTGACGGCGCGCAGGTTGTGCTCCGTGGCTTGATTGACGGTTAACCAAGTGTCTGGCGGTCCTGGCCCCAGCAGGTCGGGGCGGGCCGTTTCAACGCCAATTTTCAAACTGCCGCTCAGATACGCTCCCGTCAGACTGTCCCTGGCGGCCATGACTTCCGCCGGCGTGCCCTGCGCCATCAGACGACCGCCATGCGCACCGGCAGCAGGTCCCAGTTCAATGACATGATCCGCGGCACGCATCATCGCCTCATCATGTTCGACAACGAGCACCGTGTTTCCGAGATCACGCAGCCGCAGCAGCGTGCGGATCAGCCGCTCCGTGTCGGATGGATGCAGGCCAATACTTGGCTCATCCAGCACATACAGCACGCCTGACAGGCCTGCACCGATCTGGGTCGCCAGCCGGATGCGCTGCATCTCCCCCCCGGAAAGTGTTCCGCTTTCACGATTCAATCCCAGGTAGCCCAGCCCGACCTGCTCCAAAAACTCCAGCCGCTTCAGGATTTCTTTTTGAAGCTCCGCCACATAGGCGCGCTGATGCTCCGTCATCTGCAGATCGCGCATCCAGTCCAACGCATCGCGGATCGGGAGTGAGCAGAGGTCGTGGATGGAGAGTGGCACACTCAGTCCCTGTGCGGAGATTTCCTGACTGTTACCCGGACTCTGCGGACCACTTTGCAGCGTCACCGCCAGCGATTCGGCGCGCAGCCTCCTGCCACCGCATTTCGGACACGGCAGCGGATTCATGTAGCGCGTGAGCTGCGCCCTCAACGCATCACTCTCGGCATTCTCATGCAGCCGCCTGGCCTCGTTCAAAAGGCCTTCATAGGGTTTGGCAAGGCTGCGCTTCGTCGCGCTCGTGGCCCAACCGGTGGCAATGGCGACCTGTCCGGTGCCGTGGAAGAGCGCTTCTTTAAAGGCCTGCGGTAATTCTTTGAATGGCACATCCATCGCCGCACCAAAGTGCCTGGCCAGGGCTTCGATGCCACGCTGCTGGATCTGCTTGAGCTTAGGATTCCGCGCCCACCAGGATTTCACCGCGCCGTCCTTGAGCGATAGCGAGGCATCAGGCACGATGAGTCCCGCATCAGGAGCCATGAGTGAGCCGACACCTTCACAGGCGGGACAAGCACCAATGTGAGTGTTGAAAGAGAAGTGCTGTGGCGTCAGTTTTTCCAGCAGATAACCGGTGCGCGGATTCGCATACGAGGTGGTGAAGCTGAGCACTTCATCACCGCCTTCGGTCTGGACCAGAAACTGCACCTCGCGCTCATTCCAGTGCAGGGCGGCTTCGATGGACTCCATGAGCCGCTGGCGCACGCCCTCACGAATCACCAATCGATCCACCACGACCTCGATCCGGTGCTCCATGCCGCGCTCGGGATTGAGTGAATCATCCAGCTCCACAATCACGCCGTCCATGCGCACGCGGACAAATCCCTGGCGCCGTAGTTTTTCAAAAGTGGCTCGCAGTGCCGGCGCGTCCTGAGGCTCCAGCGGAGCGAGCACCATGCAGCGGGTGCCTTCACCCAAACTCACCAGACGGTCGCCGATCTCCGCCGGTGTGTTTTTTACCAGCGCCTCACCCGTCTCAGGATCATGCGGATGCCCGGCCACGGCATAGAGCACACGCAGGTAATCGTAAATCTCGGTGACGGTGGCGATGGTGCTGCGCGGGTTTGGCGAGCTGTGCACCTGCTCAATGGCAACGGCGGGGGAGAGTCCTTCAATGAAGTCCACGTCGGGCTTCTCAAGCTGATCGAGAAACTGCCGTGCATAGGCCGAGAGGCTTTGCACATACCGCCGCTGCCCCTCCGCATAGAGAGTGTCAAAAGCCAGTGATGACTTGCCGCTGCCACTGACCCCCGTCAGCACGACCAGGCGATGACGCGGAATGTCCACGTCAATGTTCTTCAAATTGTGCTGCCGTGCGCCACGCACGCGAATGAAATCCTGCGCCATGCATGGCATCAAGTCGCGGCCCCGTGATGGTGCAAGCCGGAATACGGGCGCAACCATGGCGTCGATCGACTCAAGATCGACAGCAGATCCGCCCCATGACAGGCTGCGCCCTAACTTTCAATGCAAAACGGGTGCCCCATCCATCGTGGACGGGACACCCGTTGAGATCAATTTGGTGATGCGATCAAGCCAGAGCTTCGAGCCTGCGGATCAGCGCGTCTTTCGACTGCACGCCGACAACCGTGTCCTTCACTTCGCCGCCCTTGATGAAAAGCAGCATTGGGATCGAGCGCACATTGTATTGGGCCTGCAGGGCTGGGCATTCATCCACGTTCACCTTGACCACTTTCACGGCACCGGCCTTTTCGGTGGCGAGCTGATCCAGGATCGGCCCGAGCATGCGGCATGGGCCGCACCACTCGGCCCAGAAGTCCACGATCACCGGAACGGTGGATGCGGCGATTTCGGTGGCAAAATTGGTGTCGTTGAGATTGATGACTGCGTCGCTGGCCATAGGAGTGGGTGTGGGGGAAAGAATGGAGTGGGAATATCTGAAGCGGTGCATGAAGTAGGCTCTCATGCGGACGGTGCAAACTTTTTCCGTGCCATGGGCTGCTTTCCTCGCTATCGCCTGAGTCATGAGTCTTGATCATCCAGACGGCCTGACACGCCTGCGTTACATCGTCCACCGGCTGCGCGCCCCCGGAGGCTGCCCCTGGGACATGGAGCAGACACACGAATCCCTGATTCCACACGTGCTGGAGGAAGCCTACGAAGTCGTGGACGCCATCAAAAGCGGCGACCCCGAACTGATCTGCGAGGAACTGGGCGACCTGCTGCTGCAGCCTGTCCTGCACGCCGAAATCGCCTCCGAAACCGGAGCCTTTGACCTGAATCAAATGGCCCATGTTCTCTCGGAAAAACTCATCCGCCGCCACCCGCATGTTTTTGGTGAGGCGAGTGCCTCGACATCGGATGCCGTTCTGACTCAATGGGATGCCATCAAACGTCAGGAAAAAGGCA
>CANJVS010000517.1 GCA_947477755.1 Verrucomicrobiaceae bacterium
CGAAGCCGTCACTGGCGAGAATCTTTCCGCCGTCGAAATCGCCAACTCCATCGCCTCACGCCGCGAGCGTGAAGCTGAAGCCACTCGAATCGGCTCCGCTGCTGAAAAAGTGGCCGAAGCCAAATCGCTCCAGGAAAGCTACGCCGCCCAGGAGATCGCCGAGCGCCAGCGTGCCAAGCGTGAAGAAGCCGCGCAGGTGGCCACCGTCATCGTCCAGGCTGAAATTGAGAAACGAAAAATCGAGGTGCTCGCCGAAGCCGAGAAAAACCGCGTGCGCATCAATGCCGAGGCACAGAAGCAACGCATCGAACTCGAAGCCGAAGCCGAGAAACGGCGCATCGAACTCGTGGCTCAGGCCGATGCTGAAAAAATCCGTATCATCAAGGAAGGAGAGGCCGCCGGTCTCAAGACCTACATGGAAGCGGAAGCGGCGGGAACACTGGCCCAGCTCGAAGCCCGCGCCAAAGGTTTCGACGCCATCGTCAAAGCCGCGGGCGGTGCCGACAAAGCGGCGCAACTCATGGTCACTGAGCAACTCCCCGGCCTCGTCGCTGAGCAGGTCAAAGCCATTTCTGGCATCAAGATCGACAAACTCACCGTCTGGGATTCCGGTCGCACAGGCGAAGATGGCAAGACGCGCACCGCTGACTTTGTTTCCGGACTAGTCGGTGCCATTCCGCCGCTGCACGACATCGCTAAAAACGCCGGCATCGAACTGCCGGGCTTTCTTGGCAAACCAACACCGATCGAGAGCATCAGTCTCCAACCAGAGACCACGGCCGAGTGATCGCGCCTTGACCGTGGTGGGCAGACTCTGGACTGTCGCACCCATGTCCGACGCCAGCGCCACTCCCATGATGAAGCAGTACCTCGCCATCCGGCGCGAACTGCCGGAGGACGTGCTGCTCATGTATCGCCTCGGCGATTTCTACGAGCTCTTCTTTGAGGACGCGAAAACTGCCTCACCAATCCTCAACGTCGCCCTCACGAAACGCAATGGTGTGCCCATGTGCGGCGTGCCTCATCATTCATCGCAGGGTTACATCGCGAAACTCATCAAAGGCGGCAAGCGCGTCGCCATCGCCGAGCAGACCAGCGATCCCACACCGGGAAAAATTGTCGAGCGTGCCGTCTCCCAGATCCTCAGCGCGGGCACCATCAACGATCTCACCCTGCTCGACTCGAACCGGCCGAATTACCTCGTCGCCGTTTTTCGCGAAGGCAAAAAACTCGGTCTCGCTTACGTCGATCACACCACCGGTGAGTTTGAGGTCGCTGAGTTCAGGGACACCACGGAACTCGCCGATGAACTTGAGCGTCTCCAGGCCAGCGAACTCCTCTTCAGCGAGGATCAGCGCGATGTCATCGACGCCCTCGGCCATCCCGCCTGCGCCCAGCCCATCGAAAGCTACCTCTTCCTTCTCGATCAGGCCCGGCACAGCCTCACGCAGCATTTCAAAGTGCAGTCCCTCGACGGTTTCGGCTGCACCAGCATGAATGCCGCCATCTGCGCCGCCGGCTGCATCCTGCAATACCTGCAGTTCCAGCTCCGCCGCAGTGTCGATCACATCCAGCGGCTGCGCGTCGGCCAAACCAACGATTGCGTACTCATCGACGCCGCCAGCCAGAGCCACCTTGAGCTTGTATCTCCGCGCGGCGGCACGCAGCACACTCTTTTAAGCGCCCTCGACCGCACCTGCACCCCCATGGGTGCCCGCAAGATGCGACACTGGGTGCTCCATCCGCTGCGTGATCTGGAACTGCTCACCCAGCGCCAGGAAATGATCGCCGCCTTCCTCGGCGAGCCCACCCTCCTCGGCCAAATCCGCACTCTGCTCAAAGAAGTCCGCGACCTCGAACGCACCAGTTCCCGCCTCAGTCAGGGCAGCGGCAATGGCCGTGATTTACTGGCTCTGGCCTTGTCTCTGGAAGTGGTGCCTTCACTCAAAGTCATCCTGCATGAGTCCCATAGGTCGCATGAGTCCTACACGGCCTATCTCTCCGAGCGCCTCCACGATCTCACCCCACTCTGTCAGGAAATCCAGCGCGCCATCATTGATGAGCCGCCCATGCAGATCAAAGAAGGCGGCGTTTTCCGCGAAGGTTGGCTGCCCGAACTCGATGAACTCCGCGCCGCCACCACTCTCGGCCGCCAATGGATCGCCGACATGCAAAACCGCGAGATTGAGCGCACCGGCATCAAGAGCCTCAAAATCAAGTACAACGCTGTCTTCGGCTACTTCATCGAGATCACCAAAGCCAACGTCGACAGCGTCCCCACCGACTACCACCGCAAGCAAACCACCGTCAATGGCGAGCGCTACATCACCGACGAGTTGAAGCGCATGGAGGACAAAATCCTCGGCAGCGAAGAGCGCAGCAAAGCACTCGAGTACGAGCAATTCATCGAGCTGCGCAGCCGCGTTTTGCAACACCTCACGCAGATCCAGGAAACTGCCGAAGCCATCGCCATCCTCGATTCCCTGTGCTCGCTCGCCGAGACCGCGCGGCTCTTCAATTACACCCGCCCCGTTCTCAACGAATCGCGCAATTTGTTCATCCGCGACGGACGCCATCCCGTGCTCGATCAGAATCTGACCAGCGGCGAGCGCTTCGTGCCCAATGACATCACCCTGGAGCCTGAAGAAAGCCGCCTGATCCTCATCACCGGCCCGAACATGGCCGGCAAGAGCACCTACCTGCGCCAGACCGCGCTGCTCACACTCATGGCGCAGATCGGCAGCTTCCTGCCTGCAGCCAGCGCCGAAATCGGATTGGTGGATCGCATCTTCACCCGCATCGGAGCCAGCGACGACATCGCGCGCGGCCAAAGCACCTTCATGGTCGAAATGAATGAGACCTCGCTGATCCTCAACAACGCCACCGAGCGCTCCCTGGTCATCCTCGACGAGATCGGCCGCGGCACGTCCACCTTTGACGGCCTCAGCATCGCCTGGAGCGTCGCCGAGCACCTGCACGACCACGTCGGCTCACGCACCCTCTTCGCCACCCACTACCACGAGATCACCGCGCTCTCACAAAGCCGCAGCGCCGTGAAGAACTACAACGTCGCCGTGAAGGAGTGGAACCATCAAATCATCTTCCTCCGCAAGATCCTCCCCGGCTGCGCCGAAAAAAGCTACGGCATCCAGGTCGCCCGCCTCGC
>CANJVS010000518.1 GCA_947477755.1 Verrucomicrobiaceae bacterium
GACGATGCGCTTGATCTGCTGCCAAGACTCGAGAACCGGGGCGAGCGCTTTGACGCCATCATCCTCGACCCGCCGACTTTCTCGCGCGGCAACAGCGGCCGCCTCTGGCAGGTCGAGCAGCATTTTGAAGATCTCGTCAATGCCGCACTCATGGTTGCGATGCCCAAGTGCGCGATCCTTCTGTCCACCAATTGCACCAAGCTTGATCCGGTGGCGCTGGAGCGGAGATCTCGGATGTGCGCCAAGATCAAGCGCCGCGCGGTGGATTACGTCCGCACCGCATCACTCATTGATTTCCCGCCGGGACACGGCGCCAGCACTTTGTGGATGATGGTTCGCTGAACACGAGAGGGCCAACCCCTTGCCGTCATTGCGTGAGTCAACTTTCAGACGACGCGGATGAATCGGCCTTGCCATCCTCTGAATCGATGACCGCAGGCTTTGCCGCATCTGTGCTGGCGGTGATGGCGCTCTTTTTAGCTGTTCCCAAAAACATCTTCACAGGCGGCGGGGAGGCATTGTGTTTGCGACCACCCGACCAACCGCGTTCAGAACTGTTGAACTTCAAAGGTCGGGGCGATTTGTTTCTCTGATCCTGGCTCCTCATCGTCTGGGGTGTTTTACTTTCTTCGTGGTTTTATGTCATCGGCCGGCGCAGCCGCTGCCATCGGTTATCGCGAAGAGCCCATCCGTCAAATGTCCAAACTGTCCCCGTTCGGCAAGCACAGCGCTGATCAGGCACCGGCAAGTGCGGAACCCCGGTTCAGCAGGTCAAGGAAGCGCTGCTCAAAGGGCTCATCCGCACCGCACTGCATGAAGTCGATGCGGTGACTGGCGCACTCGCGAGAGAGTTCATCACAAAAGGCATCAAAGGTGTCGGTGTATCGCTGCACATCACGGCGGGTGAGCCAAAAACGGCGGCGCTCTCCAGTTTCCACCTCAGCCAGTTCGACCTCACCCTCCAGGCTTGGGATGCGCTCCTCAGGGTGGAGGATTTGCAGGAAGTGAACTTCACCCGGCCAGGAGGCCGCGCGTTTGACAGACTCCGTGGCGGTGGTGACATCGCGCCCGAAAAAGTCCGAGATCACAAAGATCACGCCATAGCGCTGACGGGTCGGATGAAACTCGGCAAAACTGCGTTCGAGATCCGTCAGGCCACCAAACTTCAGCTGCATCGCGGTCTGGATCACTTTTTCAATGTTCCCCTGCCCTCTCAGTGGCGGCAGCTCCTGATGGGTCGTGTCACCGAGCGAATAAAGACTCACACGCTGATGCCCGGCAAGGCCGAGATAGGCCAGGGCGACCGCAAAACGCAGGGCCTGCTTTCTCTTGTCGCCGTAGGGCTCCTGCATCGAGCCGCTGGTATCCACCAGGATGTGCAGGTTCAGTTCCTGTGTCTCCTCATAGAGCCGAACAAACAATTTATCCAGCCGCGCATACAGCCGCCAGTCGATCGCCCGGTAATCTTCGCGGGGTGTGTATTGGCGGTAGTCCTTGAATTCGCGGGTGAATCCCGTGGCCGGAGTCGACTGGCTGCCGCGCCGTGTCAGGGCCCGGCGCTTGCGCAGACGGACAGCCAGCGAGCGCAGCCGGTCCAGAAAGGCAGCATCAAAGAGATCGTCGCGGGCAAGAGTGGGTTCCATCGGCGGTCTCAGGATGGAAGGGGTGCCGCCGTGTGCAAGCTCAGCTTGTCACTTGCCGATATGGGGCCGTCCGTGCTCTGTTGCGGGCATGGCGAAGAAAAACATCATCCAAGGCAAAGCGACCACCAAGACCAAAACCAAGAAAGAGGCCAAAGCCAAGGTTGTGGTCGCAGAGAAGGCTCCGGTCAAATTGAAGGACATCCCCTTCTGGATTGGTTTTGATCTCGGTGGCACCAAGATGCTGGCCTGCGTGCTGGACAAGGATTACAACGTCCTGGGCTCGGCGCGCAAATCGACAGGCGGTTCTGATGGCCAGGCCAAGGGGCGGCAAAAGATTCTGAAAGCCATCCGTGAGGCCATTGAAAATGCCGGCGTGGACCCCAAGGGGCTGCAGGGCATCGGCATTGGTTGCCCGGGCCTGGTGAATCCTGAGAAAGGCATTCTGATCAACGCGCCGAACCTTGGCTGGCGCAACCTGAGCCTGACCACGATGCTGAAGGGCGCCTTCAAAAAGCCGGTGGCCGTTCTCAATGATGTGGATGCGGGAACCTTCGGCGAATACAAACTCGGTGCGGGCAAAGGATCACGCTCACTGCTCGGCGTGTTCCCCGGCACCGGGGTCGGAGCCGGCTTTGTGTATGATGGCAAGCTGGTCATGGGGCGTAGCGTCTCCGCCATGGAACTGGGCATGATTTACATGCCGGGCACGCATCTCGGCAGCAGCGAGTTTGGCGCGGTGATGCTGGAAGATCTCACGAGCCGGCTCGCATTTGCCGCCCAGGCAGGCGTCGCCTGTTATCGCGGGCAGCTTCCGGAGTTGGATAAAAAGACCAGCGGCAATCTGCGTGAAATCCGCAGCAAGGCGCTGGCTAATGCTTTCAAGAGCGGCGACGAAGCAGCGGTGATCATGTTCCGCAATTCCGTGCGCTACCTTGGCATGGGTGTTGCCGCCGTGGTGAATCTGCTTGCACCGGATCACATCACACTCGGCGGCGGATTGGTGGAAGAACTGCCGATGCAATACTTGAATCTCCTCAAGGAAGAAGTGAACCGGTTTGCAATTCCCGGTCTAGCGAAAGGCATCAAGTACTCCATCGCCAAGCTCGGAGGCACCGCCGTGGCAGCAGGATCAGTGGCCTGGCTTCGTCAAAGGGAGGGAAAGTGAACCATGAGTGAACTACCCTCCAACCCGGCTGAACAGGCCGTTATCTACGTCGGCGCGGCTTCGCTCTCGATGGTCATCGGCACGCAGAACACCGCCAAAGGTTTCCACGAAGTCGAGCATCTGGACCGCCCCCTGCCAATGGCTCGCGACATCTTCCGCGCAGGCACGGTAACACGCAGCACCATGGAACAGGCGACAGGCATCCTGCGCGATTATTTGCGCACCACCCGCGAGTACAGCCTGCCTCTGGAATCCATCCGCCTCTACACGACCAACATTCTCTCTGAAGCGGCCAATCACGAAATCTTTCTCAACCGTCTGCAAGTCGCCACGGGACTGAGTGCGCGACTCATCGA
>CANJVS010000519.1 GCA_947477755.1 Verrucomicrobiaceae bacterium
GCGAGTCCGTTCTGGACACCGTGGAGACGCTGGAATCCATGCGCGTGGACTACATCGTCGTCCGCCACAAGCAGTCCGGCACGCCGAGCCTGATCGCCAAACACACCCGCGCCAGTGTCATCAATGCCGGTGACGGATGGCACGCTCATCCGACTCAGGCGCTGCTGGATGCCTTCACGCTGCGCGAAAAATTCAAAGACCTGCGCGGCGCTCGCGCTCTGATCGTCGGCGACATCCAGCACAGCCGCGTGGCCCGCAGCACCAGCCTCATCTTCCGCCGCCTTGGCATGAATGTCGCCTACCTCGCCCCAGGCTCCATGATGCCG
This sequence comes from Verrucomicrobiaceae bacterium, assembly GCA_947477755.1. Lineage (GTDB taxonomy): Bacteria > Verrucomicrobiota > Verrucomicrobiia > Verrucomicrobiales > Verrucomicrobiaceae > Prosthecobacter. The sequence goes on from CANJVS010000519.1 coordinate 327, forward strand.
CGTGAGGTGCCGCAGGAGATCCCGCAGTTTGGCAACTGGACGGATGCGCTCGAATGGAAACCCGACGTCGTCTATCTGCTCCGCGTGCAGAGCGAGCGCATGGACGAGCCCTTCTTTCCCAGCGCCGCCGAGTATCACAAGAACTATGGCCTGACCGACGCCCGCGTGGATATCCTCCGCGAGCGCAAACTCTGGCTCATGCACCCAGGCCCCGTGAATCGCGGTGTCGAGATCACCGACCGCGGCATGAGCTACGAAAAGTGCCTGATCAATCAGCAGGTCGAAAACGGCATCGCCGTGCGCATGAGCGTCCTTTACTGGCTGAAGCCGGGTGCAGCCTAACCGCCGATTGAAAGAGTCCCCCGGCAGGCGGCTTCCCCAATGAACCCTGACCCTCGCCGTTCAGCAGATTCCGCTGCTCTTTAAAACCCGGGCAGGCTGCCCAGGATCAGGCGGGGCATCCCGCCCCGGGCTCAGCCTTTGAAAACGCCACCTTGCACGTCAGGGACTGCTCCCCATCTTCCGCGCTCCTTTCCCCACTCACTTCATCATGGAAAACGTCATCATCATCGGCACCGGCTGCGCGGGTTACACCGCCGCCATCTACTCGGCACGCGCTAATTTCAGCCCGCTCCTCCTCTCCGGGAACATGCCCGGCGGTCAGCTCACCACGACGACAGAGGTGGAGAACTTCCCCGGCTTCCCCAACGGCATCATGGGACCTGAGCTGATGATGAACATGCAGACCCAGGCGGAAAAATTTGGCGCGCGCATCGAGTACACCCTGGTGAGCAGCGTGAAGAAAACCGCAGCCGGACACTTTGAAGTGATCAGTGAAGACGGCACGGTGCGTGAAGCCAGATCGGTGATCGTCGCCACGGGCGCTTCACCGCGTCATCTCGGTCTGCCAAATGAAAAATCGCTCATCGGCCGCGGCCTGACGAGCTGCGCGACCTGTGATGGTGCCTTTTACCGCAATGTTCCCGTCTGCGTGATCGGTGGCGGCGACAGTGCCTGCGAGGAAGCCGGATTCCTAACCAAATTTGCCAGCACCGTGTATCTGATTCACCGCCGCGACAGCCTGCGCGCCTCGAAGATCATGGCGGACCGCGCGCTCGCGAATCCGAAGATCAAGCCCGTCTGGAACAGCACCGTTTGTGAATACCTGACTGATGAAAAGGGTGAGATGCGCGCCGTGATGCTGGAAAATCTGGTCACCGGCGAAAAAACCGAGCTGGACCTGAAATGCGTTTTCGTGGCGATCGGCCATGTGCCAAACGGTGCCTTCCTGGGTGATCTGGTCGATACCGATGAGAACGGCTACATCCTGCAAACCAAGGGCACGCGCACCAAAACGGAAGGCCTCTTTGCCGCCGGTGATGTGGCCGATCATGTCTACCGCCAGGCGATCACCGCCGCCGGTCAGGGATGTGCCGCAGCCCTGGAAGCCGAGCGCTACCTGGCAGAGCTCGGTGTGCATTGAGTGAGAGAGTCGCGTCCGCCGCAGCGTATGCTCCGCTGATGAATCTTTCCCGACGTCATCTCCTGCAAAACAGCGCCTCAGGCTTCGGCCTGCTGGCTCTGCGTGACCTGTTGCAGGCGGAGCAGGTGATGATGAATCCGCTCGCGGCCAAGAAGCCGCATTTCCCGGCACGGGCCAAGCGGGTGATCTTCCTCTTCATGAAAGGCGGTCCGTCGCATGTGGACACCTTTGATCCGAAGCCGCTGCTGGATCGTGACCACGGCAAGCCCCTGCCCTTTGCGCTTCCACGCGTGACTTTTGCCAAGACAACAACGCTGCTCAAATCACCCTGGAAGTTCAAGCAGTATGGCGAGAGCGGTCTGCCGGTGAGCGAGCTCTTCCCGCATGTGGCAAAGTGTGTCGATGATCTCTGCATCATCCGCTCACTGCACGGCACCAACCCGGCGCACGGCGGTGCCCTGCTTAAACTGCACACCGGCAGCGACACCCAGGTGCGGCCGAGCATGGGATCATGGATCACGTATGGTCTCGGGACGGAGAACGCCGACCTGCCCGCTTTCATCACGATCTGTCCGACACTCGCCCACGGCGGCGTGAACAACTGGGGCGCAGCCTTCCTTCCAGCCTGGTGCCAGGGCACGCCACTGGGCAATGCCAGCGTGCCATCGACTCAGGCCGTGGTGAAGAACATCGCCAACGCGCGCACCTCCCCCGCCCTGCAGCGGCTCCAGCTCGAACTCGCTGCCAGCCAGAACCGTGATCATCTCGCCGAATCCAGCGCGGCATCGATGCTGGAGGCGCGCATCAATTCCTTTGAACTCGCCTACCGCATGCAGACCACCATGCCGGAGCTGCAAGACCTGCGCGGCGAATCTGATGCCACGCGCAAGCTCTACGGACTCGATGATCCGGTGACGACCAACTTCGGCCGCCAATGCCTCATGGCGCGGCGCTTTGCCGAGCGTGGAGTTCGCTTCATCCAGGTGACCCACAGCGACTCCAATGTGCAGTGGGATCAGCATGGCGACCTCATCAAAGGTCACACCAAGAATGCCGCCGAAGTGGACAAACCAATCGCCGGGCTCCTGCATGATCTCAAATCACGCGGCCTGCTGGAAGACACCCTGGTGCTCTGGGGCGGCGAGTTCGGCCGCACGCCGGTGGCGCAGGGCACGGCGGATGGTCGCGATCACAATCCCGAGGGTTTCACCATGTGGATGGCGGGTGGCGGCGTGAAGCCCGGCACCGCCTACGGAGCCACCGATGACTACGGCTACTTCGCGACTGAAAACAAAGTCCACATCCACGATCTGCACGCCACCATGATGCACATCCTCGGCATGGATCACGAAA
>CANJVS010000520.1 GCA_947477755.1 Verrucomicrobiaceae bacterium
GTCGACTGCCACGGCGAGATCGATTTCAAAATCGGCGTAGGGCGGACTCAGGACGGTGGCTGTCTCAGGCAGGAAGGCCAGGTTTGAGGGCACACCATCCTCCAGGAGCGCGTAAACCGTCTTGCCCATCGCGCGGAGGCTGAGCGCCAGCGCGAGCACTGATCCCACGGCATCTCCGTCCGGCCGCACATGTGCGGCAATGGCGATGCGCTGCGCGGAACGCAAAGCGGTGGCGATCTCGGAAAGTGGGGTGAGTTGGGCGGACATTGGGATAGGGCGGGTGAGCACAAAGCACTCCCGGCCAAAGCTGCAAGAAGAAGATGCATCGCCACACCGACTGTTCGATCTGCTCAAGAACCCTCCGATTGCGCTTGGGCAAAGTAGTCGCAGTCGGCTGAAAGGCTTTGTTCGGCGCTCGCGTTGAGGCCGCATCGCCATGCGCTTGCTGACCTCTCTCACCCTTCTCGTCTCCACCTCTTTCACCCTCGCCGACTGGCCGCAATGGCGCGGTCCCAACCGCGATGGCGTGTCCACGGACACCGCGCCCATTGCCGAAACTTTTCCTGAGTCAGGGCTGAAGAAGGTCTGGGAAAGTGACTTCATCCCGAGCGATCACTACGGCGGCCATGGCAGCCCGGTCATTGCCGGTGAGCAGGCGTTCATGTCCGTCGTCTGGCACGAGCGCGTGCCGTCGGAGAAGCGTGAAATCGACACCGAGGTCATGCAGCAGATGAACTATCGCGGCGTGTCACCGGAGCTGATGAAAAAGATGGAGGAGACGCGTCTCAATCTTCCCGTGATGCGCGGCTCGAAGTTTGATGAATGGATGATCGAATGGCGCAAAGCGAACCTCACCGCGAAAGAAGACGTGAGCCTCGGCAAGTGGGCTGAATCGCGTTTCAAGGCAGGCAAGACCGCACTGCCATTGGAGGAGCTTTCCAGGGTGGCGAAGCGTGAAGGTAAACCGTTCGCCAGTGCCGATGAGTTCAAGAAATGGATCGAGGATGAAAAATTCTCCCAGCCTGTGAAGGACAAGCTGCTTGGCGCCGTGCCGAACACGATCCGGGTCGCCAAGGATGTCATTGTTTGTCTGGACATGAACACCGGCAGGCAGGTGTGGAAATTTGAGTCTGAAGGCAAACCCACCGGCCGCGGTTCAAGCAGCACGGCTGCTGTTGTGGACGGGCGGGTGTTTGCCGCGTGCAGCACGCATCTCTACTGCGTGAACCAAAAGGATGGCAAATTGCTGTGGAAGGCGGCGCTGGCGGCGCAGGGGCCGGCACCCTCACCGCTGATTGTGGGCGACATCCTCTACATGACCACCGGAGCCGCGCAGGCCTATGCGGTTGCTGATGGCAAGATGCTCTGGGAACAGAAGAGCGCGCGCAGCAATGCCGGCAGTCCGACGTTGTGGACACCCGCCTCGGGAACGCCCGTGTTGCTGGTGGTCGGCAACAACAGCGTCTACGGCCTCTCGCCCAAAGAGGGGAAAGTGCTGTGGGAAATCGAAGGCGGCGGCCAGTCGACACCGGTGACCCAGGGTGACTGGCTGGTCATTTACAGCGGCACCAAGGATGTGGGGCTGCGTGCCTACCAATGGCAGAAAGAGGGGCCGCCAAAAACCATGTGGTCGAACTTCTGGGTGACGCTGCGCTACAGCGGCAGCCCCATCATTCATGAAGATCACGTGTATCTCATGTGCGGCGGCAAGCACCAGTGTGTGGAGCTGGCGACCGGCAAAGTGAGCTGGGTGGAGAATGAAGTGAACAGCACTATCACTTCGCCGATCATGGCTGATGGCAAGCTGATGGTTCTGGAGAACAACGGCACGCATCTGCGCATCGTCAAAGCCGGCGCCGATGGCTACCACCAACTCGCCCGTCCCAAGATCGAAGGCATGGGCTGCACATCGCCCGCTCTGAGCAATGGCCGCCTGGTGGTTCGCCAGAAGGACAAACTCACCTGCTTTGATCTGAGGCCGGAGAAGTGATCAGAACGTGTGGATGAATAATCCTGAGCGGAGCTTTGGCTCAAACCAGGTGCTCTTCGGCGGCATGATCTGAGTGGCATCCGAGATGGCCATGAGCTGATCGACGGTGACGGGATACATGCTGAAGGCCACAGCGTGGTCGCCGGCGTTGACGAGCTTTTCCAGCTCGGCTGTGCCACGGATGCCGCCGATGAAGTCGATGCGCTTGCTCGTGCGCGGGTCGTCGATGCCGAGCACGGGCTGCAACAGGCGATCCTGAAGGATGCTGACGTCTAGCTGATCGATCGGGCTGGCATTGTCCGCAGCCTGCCAGGCGAGGTCATACCATTTGCCGCCGAGATACATGCTGGCGTGACCGGGCTGCGCGGGTGATTTCACGTCGGTCGGAGTCACGGTGAAGATGCTGCTGACTTCCGCGAGGAACGCCTCAGCCGTGCGGCCGTTGAGATCCTTCACGGCGCGGTTGTAAGGCAGAATGTTCAGCTCATTGCCGGGGAAGAGCACGCAGAGGAACCAGTTGTATTCCTCACTGCCGTTGTGGCTGGGATTGCGTTCGCGGCGCAGCCTGCTGACGCGGAAGGCGCTGGCTGCGCGGTGATGCCCGTCCGCGATGTAAGCGGCTGGCACCTGGGTGGCAAAGAGTTGCTCCAGCTGCGCGCAGGCTTCAGCCGGCAGACGCCAGGACTGATGACGCACGCCGTCGGCTGCGGTGAAGTCATGGTCAGCGGCCTGAGCCTGCATGTGGCCCTGAATGATGGCATCAATCGCGGGCTGGCCGCGATAGGTCAGGAAGATGGGCCCGGTATTCGCGCTCAGCGAATCCACGAGGCGCGTGCGGTCGTCCTCTTTGTCAGGGCGGGTCTTCTCGTGTTTTTTGATGATGTCCTGCTCGTAATCTTCCGTGTGGCAGACGCCCACGAGGCCGGTTTGACTGTGGTTTCCCATCGTCTGGCGGTAGAGATAAAGGCTCGGTGCGGCTTCACGCACCAGCACCTTGTCCGCCTGGAGTTTGTCGAAGTTCTCCCTGGCCTTTGCATACACTTCGGGAGCATACGGATCGACCGAAAGCGGCAGATCGATCTCCGCCCGGTCCACATGCAGGAGGTTCAAAGGCTTGTCATGAGCGAGAGCATAAGACTCTTCGCGATTGACGACATCATA
>CANJVS010000521.1 GCA_947477755.1 Verrucomicrobiaceae bacterium
GCAAGGCCGACATGAATGGTGCGGGGGGTGATTTGGGCGGACATGGATTTCAAAAGGAGGGGAAAGGGCCGCTAGAGATGCAGCACCCCGGCTAAAGTTCAAAGGCTAATGTGGTGAGAGGCATCGCGATGTTTGGGATTGCATCCCATCAAGTTTTCCGGCTGACTTTTTCCAGCCTGATAAATACCCATCAACCATGCACAGTTCATCCATGAAACCAACGTGCCTAAACTACATTGACCGTTTTCTGGTCTCTGGGATTCTTTTCGGCACACTGCTAGGCACGACGCTGCTGCCAGCCCAGGACAGGGCCAGCCGCATCTGGACGAACCAGCAGGGCCGCACGGTGAAAGCCGCCTTTGTCGAAATGTCTGGCGTGAATGTGGTGATCCAACTCGAGGACGGTGCCCGCAGCACGATTCACTTGGGAACGCTTTCCAAAGCCGATCAGGATTATGTGCAGAAGCTTCAAAGCACCGCTCCAGCAGCCAGTGGTGCAAGCAAGGGAGCGGCGACAGGCCCGCTTGCCTGGCCTCAAGAGATCATCTCCGTGGACCCGAAGTCCATCGTGGTGACCCCAGGTGTGCAGGACGCAAAGGCGAGGCAATATCACTACACGACAGGATCGTTCGAATACATATGCACTGCACCATTGGCAGGAACAGTGATGTCCGAAGTGGCTGCGGATTTTGAGCTGGTACGAACTGCGATTTCAAAGATGCCGTGGGATTTTGAACCGAAACCCAAGAGTGGAAATTATTTTCAAATCTATCTGACTGAAACAGATGACGACTACATCGCCCTCGGTGGCGATGACCGCTCCGCCTCAACAACCACGACCACAGGCAAGAGCTTGATTAGATTCAGAACGCTTGGACTGAAAAAGGTGGGGGCACGCTATCAGTATGATGCTCGTCAGAAAGAACCCGGACAGGTCACCAACATGGTGGCGCATGTTTTGATCGATGATCATGCCAGGATTCTTTACCCTTGGTCTAGGCTGGCTCTGGAACAATTCACCCGCAATCTGGCCTATCAAAACAACGGCACGATGAAGTTCATCAACCTGGGTTCAGCCCTGAAGAAAGAGATCAAATATCGTGCGACTGAAAAAGCGGTGCCGAATCTTCCCCGAATGCTCAAATACATGCGGCAGACATGGCTTGAGCCCAGTCAGGCAGTCATCCAAATCCAGCATGAACAGCGTCTTGATGCTCAACTTCTGATGTATTTCTTTGGCTATCTGGATGGCGATGGCAGCGGTGGTGGCTGGCACAAGTACTGCCTTGAGGCTTTCAGCGAGCCGCAGGTAGAGCGCAATGCGGACAATTATGCGCGGGGTCTCAAGTTGCTCGACCAGTTGATCGGCGGCCGAGATGATGCACGACTAACAGCGGAGATGACGGAGAAATTCAAAACTATCGGCGTGAAGCTTGTCCCGTGACATTTCATGTCCCTCCGCCATCTCTTGCATCTCCTGCGCCTTCTCTGCGCTGCAGGTTTGCTATGGTGGGTCGTGCATCGGTTGCGACTGGAGGAGATCGTGGCTTTTCCGTGGTCGTCGGTGGATCTGCGCTGGCTGCTGCTGGCTTTTGCTTTGGGTGGACTTTCGCTCCTTGGCTGGGCGGGGCGCTGGTGGTGGTTTCTGCGAGTCTACGGTGTGCGCGCGAGGTTTGGCGAGTTGCTGCGGCTCACTCTTTTTGCAGACTTTTTCAATCTCTACTTCCTCGGCCCGCTTGGTGCGGACGGCGTTCGCCTGCTGGGATTGACGCGCCATTTTCCTGAGCATCGTGGAGCCATCGTCGGCTCACTGCTGCTGGATCATCTGGGCGGCCTGTTTGGTGGTGTGGTGCTGTATTGGGTTTTCTCGCGCAGTGGTGCGCTGCCATCAGGCATCGTTGCAGTGGCGGACAAGGCGGTGGCGATGGTGGCAACGGTGTGCTTTCTCGGGCTCGGCGTCATCATGGAACCAATCCTGCAGCGAAAGATCGCGCGCCTTCCCGGCCTGCGCCGGATCTCGGCATGGATGTCACCCATGTTTGCAGGTGCCTTCCGGCAGCCCTGGGCCGCCTCAGGATTCGTGGTTTCCGTGCTCAGCACAGCCTGCGCCTTCGCGGCCTTTTGGGCGGCAGCCCGATCGATTGGTGTCCCGGTGAGCCTGCCGCGAATGCTCGGTCTCATGCCCGCCGTGGATCTCGTGGCATCCCTGCCGGTAAGCGTCAGCGGACTTGGCGTGCGCGAAAACCTGATCGTCGAATGGCTCGGCAGTCAGCCCGACTGCGGTCCGGTGCGCGCGCTCGCCGCCTCGCTGCTCGGCTTTGCCACCATTGGCATCTGGGGGCTGATCGGAGGCCTGTGGATGCTGGTTCGGAACATCGGGATAAGGTCCCATCCAAAATCAATCATGTAAAAAAAGCTGATTGAACAAGCTGACTCCCACTTTAATGGGAGCATCCGGAATCCATTTTTTATCCTTATGCTTATCTGGTCAGGCCACGGAATTTTAATACCCCTTTTTGCCATTTTCGCCTCACTCATTGGAGGGACGCTCACCATGGCCCTTATGAGCGCACTGGGCATGCAAAACGCCACCCCGGCTGCCAGCACCATCGTTTCGTCCTGGTTTGGTGTCTTGGGCGTTTACCTGTATGCAAGGACGATCGGGAAGACCAAGCGTGAAGTTTTACTCGATCCAAAAACCGGACAGGAGGTGGTGCTTGCGAAGAGGCACACACTATTTTTCATTCCCGCCAAAGGCTGGGTTTATCTCAGTGGCATCATTGCTGCGTTTGTCTCCGTGGGAGCTTTTTCTGATGATTCATCAGTGACTTCGTCCTCAGGTAAACCCGCTGCCCTGAAGGAAGCTGAATCTGCCATCACCAGCAGGAGCAACGGCATCAATCATGGCAACACTCCTCAGGCGTTGGACGCAGCAACCAAGTTTGGCAAGGCTCTGCAAACTTTTCGCGAAGTGGCTATTGGCAAAACCAAGCAAAGTACCTTTTCGCTATCAGACGGAGAGTTTCTGACACACTGCCATGCAACGCCCCGAAGCATCGCTTTTTTGGTGCATGTTCCTTCGCTGCGAAAATTCAGCAAAGATGCCAAAGATGCGCTGGCAGAAGTTGCCGGAGGCTTGGCTGTGGGA
>CANJVS010000522.1 GCA_947477755.1 Verrucomicrobiaceae bacterium
AACCAAACCGTGCATCGCCTCATCCCCAAAGCCTGGGCCGCAGAGCAAGCAGCCCAGAAGCCCGTCAAAACCCAGTCCACCTTGGTGACCGGCTAGCTCCAACCACCAACGTCAACCCTCAGCTCATGGTGCTGGGAATGACGGATACCTACGTTTGACGGATACCATCACGCTTCAAAATCGTCGTTGGTCCGTCTGCATCCATAAGAGCCCCAGTTTAGGACTCCGCCTCTTACCAGCTACGACCAATCCACGGTGCTAGGAATGACAGATACATTGCTTCACCAGTGTGGCAAAGTCATGCGGCGAATGATGCTCGATACGTCCCTTGCCGAGTTCGCTGCCTGCGGCATCAACAGCATGGTAAACGCTGTACTTTTTGTGGTAGTCGATGCCGATGAAGGTGGCGGCTTCGGTGACGATGGATGGTGGTGTGTGGGATGGAGTGCTCATGGCACCGACAACATAGCAAACTCCGATTTACCCAGGGAATGCCGCTGGAACCCTTGATTTTACGTGCTTCATGTCGCCCGACCCCTTTCATTTTAACCATGGGAGCCCAGGTGGTTGGGCCGCAGATACGCAGGTGCCCGGCCCGAATCCTGCGTCATTTCCCATTCACCTGTGTAATTGGACTCCAGCTTATAACTACACCATTTTTGAATGTAGCTCTAAAGCCAACCCGCCCTCCTTTTAGTCTCAAGCCTTCATCATAAACTGCCAAATTGTAGCTTGCGGTATCTGAGTCAGGCATTCGGGTTACCGATGATGGCTTGCCATACATCTCATCAAGAACTTCTTTTTTCGTTGTGCTACGGATCAATGAATCAAGATAATTATCTGTGAGCAGATCTTCGAGGGATAGATGAGGTGAATAAAAATCGCCCCTTACCATGGCGGGCAAATCTTCTCTATTTTGGGTAACGACATGATTTTCACGTTCATTTAAGGTTTTAACTTCACTTTTATTGGCATTCCACAGCCAGCACAATGACAGCGCCATTAATGCGCCGATGATGCCTGCGGCTATATCTCTTTGTTTGAATTTCATGGATTGAATATTAATAAAATTTAATGCGGTGAGTAGTATAAGGTAATTATTCCAACTGGGTTAAAAGCACCAGTGTTGCGAGCCTCACTGCATGAGCTTTTCGTTAGTCCCGCACTCTCAAGGCTATATACCACCCATTTACTCAGTTCTTGTGTTGTTGATTTAATCCTTATAACACAACAGTATTTGCACGGTTTCGCGTCTGTAAGCCCTGATGAATTGAGGTTTTTTCTCGCCTCGACAGTCAATTCCTGTGAACATCGATACTCGCCAGAGTCCACTACATTAGCGTAATTGTTAGCAGCAGCGATTCTTGCAAGAATATTTAACGCCTCTTCAGCGGCTTTTCCAGAGGCATTGCCGTTGTTGAGTAAACTTGGTGTGTTCGGGACGAGATTAGGAAATGTCGGTGGTGTTGTATATGTATCATCTACATCATGCCATTTGCCATTTGCATCAACAGTTTTGCAGCCACAATCAGCCAGACCCAGCAAATCCAATCTATTCACCGCATCATTCCCGACGTTCGCATAAAGGTTCACACCGCCTCGTTCTTCAATTGGATCCCTGTTTAGCCACCGCCCCAACTCCGGGGAGTAGTATCTGAAGCCGTAGTAGCTCAGAGCCGTCTCCGAATCCGTGTACTTCGTGCTGAACCGGAACGGAAGTTGAGAGCTACTTGTCGAGGGTTGAGTGAGCACCGAATCCAAACTCATTTCATTGCCGAAGGCGTCGTATTCCATGCGCTGAGTGATCGTTCCCGTCGTGCAGTCGAGGTAGGCGAGGATGTTGCCGTTGCCATCGTAGCAGGGGGCGAGGGAAGTTGAAGGTGGATTACTGTTGTTGACGGTGGTTGACGATTGTTTGACCAGAACCAAGCCGCCGACGCCTCCGGCTCCTTGTTCGGTTCCGCTGAGATCGTAGCCCCAGGCGTAACTGCGGAGAAGTTCCAAGTTGGCAGTTTCAAGTTTCATGTTGAACTCAGCGAGAAGGTTCCACGCATCGTACACGAAGCGAAGATCGGACTTCAAGACCCATGTTTCGGGTTGTTGGTTTAAAGTTTCACGTTGGTAAACCGCTTTGCGGACTCGGCGGCTCTGGCTGTCATAAGCGAACTCTAGTCGTTGCCGGGCAGATTGGGTATTCGCGACAATATCGTTTGTTGACCAATCCGCGTTAGACTGGCTCCGGAGTCTGCTCATCGGGAAAGCTTGTCACACGATTCGGGCTTGGTGCTTGATTGATTGGCAGGTTGTTGCGTCTTCATCGTCCGAGGCAGCGCGGCTTTTTGCAGGCTCTTGGTGAAGGTTTTGGCATGGCGCTGGTGGTGCTGTGTTGGGGCGCTGGGGCAGGCCTCAAATGGGCGCTTTGAGATGAATGCAAAAAAACTGTTAGGACACCCGTATTGGTTTCGATTCGAACTAATAACTGATGATGCTCTCAATCCAAGGTTCTTCACAACACGGTTTCTGCGATGGCAGAAGCCGACGTGATTTCTTGAAGATCGGTGGTCTGACCATGGGTGGTCTTTCGCTGCCTGAACTTCTGCGGGCAGAAGCTGTGCAGGGTGCGAAATCGAATCACAAGGCGGTGATCATGGTCTTCCTTCCGGGTGGGCCATCGCATCAGGACATTTTTGATCTCAAACCCGATGCACCTTCGGAAGTGCGCGGCGAATTCAAGCCCATCTCCACCAATGTGGCCGGCCTGCAAATCTGCGAACTGCTGCCGCGCATGGCCAAAATGATGGACAAGTGCACGCTGATCCGCTCCATGGCGGACTGCGATACCAGCCACGATGCCTTTCAATGTCTGACGGGCCGCGCAGGCAAGCGGCAACCTCCCGGCGGATGGCCGGCGATGGGCTCCATCGTCTCACGCATTCAGGGCGCGGCGAACTCGGCCATGCCACCCTTCGTCGGACTCTCCCCCAAAATGGGTCACATGCCATGGGCCCGCAATGGTGAGCCCGGGTACCTCGGTGTCGCTCACGCGCCTTTCCAACCCAACCGCGGTGGCGGCACGGAAGACATGTCGCTTCACGGTGTGTCGCTGGATCGCCTGCATGATCGCGCGGGTTTGCTGAAGGGCT
>CANJVS010000523.1 GCA_947477755.1 Verrucomicrobiaceae bacterium
ATGCACGCCGCTGCATCAGTTACCTGACGATCGAGAGCAAAGGCAGCATTCCCGAGGAGTTTCGCCGCGCGATGGGTGACCGGATTTATGGCTGCGATGACTGCCTGACGGCCTGCCCTTGGAACAAGTTCGCGCAGGTCTCTCACGAGGCCACTTTTCAAGCGCGCGAATCGCTGTTCAGCAAGAGCTTGCGCGATTTTCTGAGCCTGACTGATGACGAGTTCCGGACCCTATTTGCCAAAAGCCCGATCAAGCGCATCAAACGCCCTGCCTTCATCCGCAATGTCTGCGTCGCTCTCGGAAATACGGGAACGATGGATGATTTACCCGGGTTAGAGCGGTTGACACAAGACAATCACCCGCTCATTGCTGAGCATGCAGCTTGGGCTGTACAGGAAATAAAGCTCAGGCAGCAAGCTTAAGTCTTCAGAAGATTACGGATTGTTTCATTGCGGGCAGAGCTGCTCGACATATTGTCGGCCAGTTAGTTAAAGCCCTCCCATCAACTTCATGAAATCTCTTTTCGTTACCCTACTCATCCTTGGCGGAGCCTTCGCAGCCTATGATTACTATTTGGCCAGACCTTGGGAGCGCGTGATTTTTGAAAAAGGTCCGCGACCTGCTGCGCCAGCAAAAGCCGTGATCCCGGATCACGTCATCGAGGACGACGGTCCTGCAGCAGTGACTGCCGCGGCATCAGCCACTGCCAAGGCTACCAAGCCTGCGGACAACTGGCAGCCCACCATTCCCCAGATCCCAAAGGACGAGTTCGTGGCACCAACGATTCAGTCGGCGGAGTCGATCACCAAGAACTGGACAATGATCCCCAAGCAGGCTTTCCCAAGGTCGGTGATTTTGAAAAAGGATGTGGAGGTAAAGATGAGCGTCGGGGCTTCCACCCTGCGCGCCGGGGCAACCGTCCAGGCTTTGTCCGCTGACAATGGAGTCATTACCATCTCTCCGACTGCAACATCCACAGCGAGGGGAAATGTCGCTGTGATGGACACGGATTTTCCCGATCAAATCCATGTCAGTTATGAGAAATGGAAAGTGACCCGCATCGAGCAATCCCGGCAGGCCTGGATTGCTGGAAAAACCAAGAACACCACTCCGGGCAAGGATAACAGCACTCTCGCCAATGGAGTGGGTGTGAGTTTTGGTGCCGCCGGCAAGCCTGCACAGAATCCCGACGGCAGTTACAATATTCTGCTGGCAGTGATCTCTTCCGGCAAAGTCAGTGACGTGGACCCGAAAAAAGTCGTGCATTGGAGCGCTCCGGAAACCAGGACTGTCGATGGCAAGCCCACTTGGGTGATTGATGTGCGCTACGAAGCGAAGACGATCTTTGGCCTCATGGAAGTGGACAGTCACGCGCATATTCGTGACGGCAGCTACGTTCGCTGGGTCTATGATTCCGGCGAGCCTCTGCCCTGATTCATTGCCGCAAGCTACGCACGCACACTCGGCCCATCCACCCACTGCGGCGGGATCATGATCTGACGCGGGACATCCGGCACACCGTGCTCGTGCTGCGAAAGTTGGGTGACGATCAGATCGACTGCCGCCGCAGCGAGGTGATCGCGGCGTTGATGGATGCCGGCAAAATCCTTCATCTTTGGCGTCCAGTCATGCACGGCAAAACCGATGTCCTCCGGCACTCGCAGACCGAGTCGCTTCAGCCAGCCGGGCACATGGGTGTCAAAGGTGATCAGTGCATCGGGCCGGTGCTCGCGCATCCACTTGGCAAAGGGGTCGTAGCCGCGACTGATGTCATTGCTCGGGAATAAAAGCAGCGGAACACGATCCTCCGGCGGCAGGCCGTGCTGCCAGTGAAACAGCCCGCCACTGTAGCCAAACTGCGAGCGATTCACGATCCAGCGTGTCACTGCCACGCCGATGCGGCGGTAGCCGCGCGCGGCGAGTTGCTCCGCAGCCATGTGGATGCCCAGGGTCATGTTTCCCGCGCACATGTGCAGCGCCGGCGTGCTCATGGCATTTCCAAAGGCGACGGCGGCGAACGATGAATAATCAAGTTTGCTGCATGGCAGCTGCGTACTCTGCGGCGATACGATCACGCCCTCGATGCCTCGTGCATGCAGGATCTTCTGCAGGCGTTTCGGCGTCAGGCCGTCGCGTCCCAGCCAGAACTCCTCCACCGCGTAGCCATGACCGTGGGCTCGACTGCGGATCGGTTCGATCGGCACATACTGATACGAGGAACTGAGCAAACCATCCTGCGGCACGTCCTCTCGGATCACGGCAATCACGGCACGCACGCGCGTTTCTTTTTTACCGCGCACCATCTGCATCATCCGCGCCAGATGCGGGTCCGGTTGATATTTCAGCCGCTGAGCCTCTTTCAGCACCAGTGCGCGCTTTTCCGCCGACACCTTCGGCGCACCGCGCAGCACTCGGGACACGGTCATCAATGACACCCCTGTGGCGCTGGCGATGTCTTTAAGTGTGGCGGGGTTGCTTTCAGGCATGGTGATAACATAACACGCCAAGAAGCATGTCCACCGTCGAAATGCCATGGCTGCCTCCGTTTTGTCACATCATGTCTCTTCGATCTCTTTCCTGCCTTTTCGCGATCTCATGCAGCACGCTTCTCCATGCCGGGGACGTGCCCACCTTTGCCGGGCCTACGCCAGGCACCTTGCGCAGTATTTCCATCCCGACCGTGGACATCTCTGTCGATGCGGCACGGCATGTCGTCATCGCCCGTGGCACGGGAAAAGAATACCAAGGCCATTGCGACACGGTGTTGATGGCGGATGGCAGGACGATGTTCACCGCGTGGTGCATGAATCACGCAGGACACCTCGGCCCGCTCGCTCGCAGTGATGACGGCGGTCTCACATGGACTTCCCCTTTGTCAACGCCGCCGGATTGGCAGCTCGTGAAGACAACCACGCCAGTGCTCCATCGCCTGACCGATCCACGAGGCATCGAGCGCCTCTTCATCTTCGGCGGCTGTGACTTCCCGGGAAATCTCCGCAGCGCGTTTTCCACGGACCTTGGCAAAACGTGGTCGCCAATGACGGAACTTGGTCTCGTCGGCGAAGTCGCCCCGAAGAGCATCCTGTCCTTCGATGGCGGAAAGCGGCTCATCATGTGGTCCGACCGTCGCGACCCAACGAA
>CANJVS010000524.1 GCA_947477755.1 Verrucomicrobiaceae bacterium
ATAAAACCGAAACCCATCCCACGCGACATGCTCCAGCTGGGTGGTGATCAGAGCGTTTGCCGTCGTTCCCGAAGCCAGCCGATCCAGCAGCGTTTTCACCACCGCGCCGAGTCCGAGAATCCAGCACATATCAAAACCGCGCAGGGCATCCAATGAGACGAGGCGTTGAGGCGAAGATGTTTGATTCATGGCCAAGAAGACGCATCAGGCATTCTCTTTCTCACATGAGACAATGCTGATGAAACGTCCTGAACGCTCTCCATGAAGTTGCGCTCCCTCACACAGCCAGGGCACGCGCGATCATCGCCATGCTTGCATTGCCACCGGTCAGCACGCAGGCGATGCGCTTGCCCTGCCATTGTTCGCGATGTTTTTTCAGTGCGGCATACGCGAGCGCTCCGGCACCTTCAGCGATGTTGTGCGTGGCCTGGATGATTTCGCGCATGGCGGCAAGGGCTTCGTCATCATTCACCGTCACCATCTCGTGTGCGTGATGGATCACCAGTTCCAGTGCATCCCGGTTCGGGGTTTTGCAGGCCACCCCTTCAGCCACGCGGGTGGCGCTCGGCTGCTCGACAAATTGCCGCTGCTCAAACGACAACGCATAAGCAGGGGCATGCTCGGACACCACGCCGATGATCTTGGTTTTCAATCCCAATGCCGCGCGCGCCGCCGCGATGCCGCAGAATCCTGAGCCCAGGCCGATGGGTACAAACACGGCATCCAGATCAGCCACGGAGCGAAACATCTCCAGCCCATACGTCGCCACACCGCGCACCAGCCACGGATGAAACGAAGGCACGGCGTGGAGCCCTTCCCGGGCCGCGAGTTCACGGGAATATTCGAGCGCCTCCTGAAATTCGTTCCCGTGCTCGACCAGTTCGGCACCAAGCGATCGCATGGCGTTGTTTTTCTCCGGATTGTTGCCATGCGGCACGACGATCACCGCGCGCAGTCCATTGAGTTTCGCGGCAAAGGCAATGGACTGACCATGATTGCCCGTCGTGGCGGCGATCACACCACGAACCTCGGGCTGTGCGCGTTTCAGCTCATCCATGTAGACCAGTCCACCGCGGATTTTGAAAGCGCCGACGGGCGTGTGGTTCTCGTGCTTCAGCCACAGCTCGCAGCCGAGGCCTGCCTCTAGCAGCGGCCAGCGATAGGTCGGGGTTTCACGGATGTGCGGTCGAATGAGCGCTTTGGCGGCTTCGATCTCGCTGAGAGTTGGCAGGGGCTCCATGCGACACGGCTAAGCATGATCTTCGCAAAGGCAAGCCCGCTGCCCGCGTATTACTCGACCCATGAACACGCCAGCCACCACCCGCCGACGCTTTTTGCAAACCTCCCTCGCCGGAGCCGTCTCCCTGCCCGCTTGGGCCGCACCACTCGGTGCGAACAGTGACATCCGCGTGGCGGTGATCGGTTTTCGCGGCCGCGGTGGCGGTCATATCAAGGAACTGATGAAGGTGCCCGGCGTGCGGCTGGTGGCGCTGTGTGATGTCGATTCCGCCGTCATCGACAAGAAGGTGGCCGAACTCGACAAGCAGGGTGTGAAGGTCAAAACCTACCGCGATTTCCGCGAGTGCTGCGCGGACAAGGACATCGATGCGGTGACCATCGCCACGCCGAATCACAGCCATGTGCTCATTGCCCTCACCGCCTTGCAGCATGGGAAGCACGTCTATGTCGAAAAGCCGGTGAGCCACAATCTCACTGAAAGCACCAAACTCATGGCCGCCGCCACCAAGGCCGCCGCGAAGGGTCTCATCGTGCAGCACGGCATGCAGCGCCGTTCCGATGCCGGCTGGGCTTCCGCCATGCAGTGGGTCAAGGAAGGCCACATCGGCAAAACCAAACTGTCCCACGCGCTGGTCCACGGGCTGCGCATGAGCATTGATAAAGTCGACGGCCCGCAGCAACCGCCCGCCACCGTGGATTACAAACTGTGGTCGGCACCGCGGCCCGAACTGCCGATCATGCGCAAACAATTCCACTATGACTGGCACTGGCAGTGGCCGTATGGCGGTGGTGACATCGGCAATCAGGGACCGCATCAATACGACGTGGCGCGCTGGGCTCTCGGTGATCCTGACGTGCTGCCTCAACGCGTGATGAGCTTTGGCCACCGCTGGGGTTATGTGGATGACGGCCAGAGCGCGAACTGCCAGCTCGCCTTCCATCCGTATGAGCCCGTGCCGCTGATCATGGACATGTTCGGCCTGCCGATGCGCAATCTCGATGCCAAGACCGGTGAACCGCCCTACAAGGGCATCCGCACCGGCAACATCATCCACTGCGAAGGCGGTTACGTGGCCGAATCCAAAGCCTACGATCACGACGGCAAGGCGATCATGAAGTTTGAAAACTTCCTCACCGGGCCCGAACACATGAAGAACTTCATCGACTCCGTCCGCGCCGGCAAATACACCAAGGACGTGCTGCACATCCGCCACGGCCACAACGCCGCGTGCCTGTCGCACATGGCAAACGTTTCCTACCGCCTCGGCAAGGCCATGAAAACCGGTGAGATCAAGGAGCGCCTGCAGGGTGACAAATTCGGCCGGGAACTCCTCGGCGAATTCCTCAAGAACCTCGCCAACAACCACATCGACACGGACGCCCAGCAGATCATCGCAGGCCCATGGCTCGACTTCGACCCCGCCAGCCACCGCTTCACCGGCGAGTTCGCCGCGGAGGCGAACAAACTTTGCGAAGAGGAATACGCCGCCGGATTTGAATTGCCGGAGGTGTGAGGTTCATCGCCCCCATGAAGTTCGTCACCGTCAGCGCACTGCTCATCCAGGTTTCGCTGGCGGCGGCAGCTGATTATGAAAAGGACATCAAGGCGCTCTTCAAGGAGCGCTGCGTCTCCTGCCATGGCTCGGTGAAGCAGAAAGGCAGCCTGCGGCTCGATGCGGGCGCTTTGATCGCGAAAGGCGGCAAGCATCCGGTCATCGTTTCAGGTGACAGCAAACGCAGCGCCTTGATGGAGCGTGTGCTCAGCCATGATGAAGATGAGCGCATGCCGCCTGAAGGCAAACGACTCACCGCCGGGCAGATCGAACTGCTGCGACAGTGGATCGACGCCGGCGCGGCCTATCCAAAGAACGAGGCA
>CANJVS010000525.1 GCA_947477755.1 Verrucomicrobiaceae bacterium
ACGCGATCCATCACGCGGTCGAGAGTGAGTCCCTGCGGCAGGGAGAGATGCGGTGCCTGGAACTGAATGGAGGGGTCCTTTTCGAAACCGCGCTCATGATGAAACAAATACTGCGGAAAGGCCCCATAGTGCTTCGGGTGATAGGGCGACATTTCCAGAAACCAGGGATCATGCTGCGAGCCGAGCATGCCGCCAAACTGCCCCGCGATGGTCCGCCCGGAGTTGTGCACGATCTTGTCAGGCAGCACGATGGCCGGAGGCAGGTTGTTCGTGTGCGGCAGCAGCGCCGTCGCCAGCGCAGCCATGGAAGGATGGTCTGATTTTTTTGGTTTGGTGGGATCGAATCCCAGCGGCACATCCGAGCGCCCGGTGAGCATGATGTGATGCCCCTGCGAGTGATCGCTGCTATTGTGGGTGAGTGAGCGAACCAGCGACCATTTCTCGGAAATTCCGGCCAACTGCGGCAGGTATTCACAGATGTGGGTGCCCGGCGTGCGCGTGCGGATCGGCTTGAACTCGCCACGAATCTCCAGCGGCGCATCGGGTTTCATGTCAAAACTCTCAAGCTGTGACAAACCGCCCGAGAGGAAAATGTAGATCACCGACTTGGCCCGCGGAGGTCGTGCCGCCGGTGCCGAAAGGGCCTGCAAGGCGGTCAGATGATTCATGCCAAGTCCAAGCAGCCCGACAGCACCCGCCTGAATGACCTCACGGCGAGTGCGCAGATGCTGTGGATGCAATGGCGACATGGGGACCATACGCGGACAGCGCGCGAAGTCTTGCGGGCACCTTGAGAAGTCCTCAGTCGGTCGCCTTTGGCATCACGCGCACAACATAAGCGCCCGCCTTGCTTAGATAAGTCTTCGCCACGCGACGGATGTCTTTTCCCGTGATCCCGGCCATGATCTCAGGGAGGTGCTGAAAGTGGGTGTAGCCGTTGCCGTTGAGTTCATTCCATCCGTAAACATCAGCCAGCCCGGCATTGCCCTGCTGGGCACGCAGCCAGGAAGAACGCCAGGCGGTTTTGGCCCGGTCAAGCTCTTCAGCCGTCAGTCCGTTCTGGGCCAGATCCTCGATCAGCCGCAGCATTTCTTGTTGGGCCAGGTTGACCTTGGCGGGATCTGTCCCGACATAAAAATAAAAGGCTCCGGCACCCAGCGCGGCAAACTGCTGTGCGCCGACGTAGTAAGCCAGGCCCAAGTCCTCGCGAATGCGGTTGAAGAGCCGGCTGCCCATGTCACTGCAGGCCTCGTCAATGAGCGTCAGGGCATGACTGTCGGCATGGTGCAATCCCACGCTGCGGAAGCCGATGACCAGCACGGCCTGCTCCTTTTCCATGTTCAGCGTGTGCGTGGCCGGCTTGCGTTTTTTGGCAGAGCCCGACTGGACGATGCCGCACTTTTCACCACGCGGCAGTTTGCCAAAACCAGCCTCGATCTGCCTGCGGATCTCCGCTGTCTTCACGTCACCGACGATTGAGATCACGCCATTGCTGCCCACGAGAGATTGCTTCAGCATCGCCCGGCAGGTTTCGACTTTCAGCGATTTCACTGAAGTCTCGGTGCCAAGTGCCGTGCGGGCAAAGGGCTCATCCGCAAAGATTTCACTCCGGGCGCGACGCATGGCTACGGTGAGCGGGTCCTCTTTCTCCTCCTGGATGTTTGCGATCTGGCGCTTCTTCACTTCAACCAGCTGCGCGGCAGGCAGGGTGGCGTTCTGGATGAGATCGGCGATCAGGGACAGCCCCGCGGACTCGTCACCACGGACCACATCGACTCCAAAGACGTAGCGGTGGGCATCCGCGCTGCAGTGAAGGCTGCCGCCGCGATTTTCCATCTCAGCGGCGATCTGTGCGGCCTGCCGGGTCTTGGTGCCTTTGAGCAGCATCAAAGCTGAAACCTGGGTCACTCCCGCATTGGCCTCTGTCTCGACCGGCACACCTGCCAGGAATCCGGCGCGGACAGAAACCAGCGGCAGCCGTGGATTTTCCTGCACCAGAACCGTCAGCCCGTTCTTGAGTTCAAAGCGCTGCACCGCGTCTTTGCGGCTTGCACCTTGCGCCGCCGCAGCCTTGATGCCCGGCACCGGTCCCACACTGACCACATTGCAGGTCTCGTCCAAAAGATATCGCTGTGCCACCGCGCGAATCGCCTCCGGTGTCAGGGTGCGAATGGCGCGCAGGTAATGCTGTGCGTAGTCGAGGCTGCCGACCGTGAGCCAGCCGTGCCCGAGGGCCGCCGCCTGTCCCTTGGTGCTGGCAAGTGTGCGGAGCTGCCCGCAGAGCGTGGCCCGCAGAGCCTTGGCCAGCTCAGCCTTGGACGGGCCTTTGAGCTGCATCTGCTTCACCACTGCCTTCATGGCCTCACGACAGCTCTCCGCATCCTTGGGGTCGCACTCGACCTCGGTATTGAAGACGCCGCACTCCTGCGATCCCCAGGCACCCGCCCAGACCGAGTGGGCGATGCTCTTCTTTTCACGCAATTCCTGATACATCCGCGAGCTGCGGCCCGAGCCTAACAAGAAAGCTAGAACATCCAGCGCCGCCTTGTCGGCATGTCCCTCGCCGGGAATCTGCCAGCCCAGAGCGACGTGCGTCAACTCCGTGGGGAAATCCTTGTGCATCGTCCGCGCGCCGATCTGGCGCTGCTCCTGCGGCAGCATCACGGGCTCGTACGCACGGCGCTGCCAGTCGCCCAGCAGACGCTCCGCTGCCGCAAAGGTCGTCTCCGGATCCACCGCGCCGGCAATGACGATGAAACAATTGTTCGGCACATAATGCCGCGACACAAAGCCCGCCACATCATCCCGGGAGACCTGATCAAACACCGCGCGATGCCCGATGATCGGGTGACGCAGCGGATGCTGTCGGAACGCCGTGGCCTGCACCAGATGCTGAAGCGCCGAGCCCGGATCGTCATTGTCCATCGCCATCTCGCGACGGATCACTTCCTGCTCTTTCGTCAGTTCAGCCGCGTCGATACGCGAGTTTTTCACCATGTCCGCCAGGATCTCCAGATAGCCCTCGGCATGATCGGCCAGACCATCGATCCAATACACGGTGCGGTTGAAGGTCGTGTAGGCGTTCACATAGCCGCCGAGGTTTTGAATGCCC
>CANJVS010000526.1 GCA_947477755.1 Verrucomicrobiaceae bacterium
GCACAGTCAGCTTGCCAGACGCCACATCCGGCGGCAAAACATCGGCATGAGCACACCCAAAATCAGCGTCGGCCTTCTCGGTCTTGGTATTATCGGCAGCCGCGTCGCAAAGCGCCTGCGCGAAGCAGGCCATCAAGTCTTCGTTTGGAGTCGCTCGGCGCGGGACGTCGAAAATTTCAAAACCACCCCGCGTGCAGTGGCCGAATCCTCTCGTATCATTCAAATATTCGTGCGGGACGATGCCGCGCTGCTCTCGGCATTGCGCGACATGCAACCTGCTCTCACGAGCGATCACGTCGTGATGAATCACTCCACCGTGAGCAAGTCCGCCACGCTAGAGGCCGCCGCCATCTGCGCCAGCGCCCAATCGGCCTTTCTTGATGCCCCTTTTACCGGAAGCAAGATGGCAGCCCAAAATGGCAAGCTTGTCTATTACATCGGAGGATCTTCTCAAACACTGGAGCGCGTCCGACCGATTCTGGAACTCAGCTCTCAAAAAATCCTGCCGCTTGGCGGGATTGGTGAGGCCATGGTTCTAAAGATCGTCACCAACCTGGTGAGTTCCATCACAGTGAAAGCACTGGCCGAGGCCGCAGCCATCACTCGCAGCCAGGGCATCTCACTTGATCTGCTGAAAGCTGCACTGGAGGCGAATGCCAATCATAGCACTCTCATTGGCATGAAATTACCCGCTATCATGAACGGTGATTTCGAGCCTCATTTCTCTCTGCAAAACATGCTGAAAGATGCCGAGTTCGCCCGCAGTCTGGCCAGGCAAGCGGACATCAAAACACCTGCGCTTGATTGCACAGCGGATGCCATGCGCGCAGGTGTTGATCTTGGAATGGGAGATCTGGACTTCTCTGTGATCGGCAGGATTAGCGGTTGAAACCTGAAAATGACACTGGAAGCAGTTCGGCTGAGACTGGCACAGTAGCTCCGGAGACACTGACCACCGTTGTCTCACTTGGCAGCGATACACCTTCACTTTCGAAATGACGGCTCAACAGGATGCCTTCGATCTCAAGTTGCCGCCCCTGCTCAGCTTCCCGGATCAACTGACTGTCCACAGCGAGAGCCACCCGGGCAGGCATGGCGACTGATTCTGTGCTAACCAGAGCCAACTGCCCTTGGTTAGACGCGCCACCCATCACACTCAAGCCCCCCCACGCGGCGATTGCTGCCACACAGGCTGTCGCACCAGCCAAAGCCCATTTTGGGGATACAAGATCTTCAAAATAGGTTGCCAACCGCTCCCACAGCAGCCCTCGAGCCGATTGACGCAACAATTCGGAACGCTGACGCTGGTGGAATTGGGTCACGAAATCTTCAACAAAATCTTCACCTGGCGTCTCATAGCGCTTCAGCCGAATCAGTCGCTGGATGTCTTCGAATTCACTCATGGGCTTGTGGAGTTGGATGTGACTTGAATTGGGATTTGGCGTCAAAATGTTATCTTACAAGGTCTTCGAGGTAGGTCTGGAGGAGGCGATGTGCGTAGAATAAACGTGATCTGATTGTGCCCTCAGACACTCCGAGCATTTTACTGATCTCGTTGTGCTGATGGCCCTGAATATCGTACAGTGTGACCACTGCGCGGTGGTCATCAGACAGTTTGGCCATGGCATCGTTCAATCTTTTTTGCAGCTCATGAATATTCACCTCCCGGACAGTGTCCCGCTGGGCCGTGCTGACTTTGATGAATTCCGGGTCGTTCTGGATGCCATTGTCCACGTCATCCAAGCTTATCTTGGCATAGCGCCCCCGTTTCTTCAGGAAATTCAGGGTCATGTTCACCGAAATGGAATAAATCCAAGTGTAGAAGGATGATTTACCCTGAAAGCGCTTCACTGACCGGTACGCTTTCGCAAAAATTTCCTGCAATAGGTCCGCGGTATCCTCCCGGTTGGACGTCATGTTGTACACCAACCCATAAAGTTTTGTCGTGTACTTGCGGACTAATTCATCAAATGCCCTCGTATCCCCGGCTTGGGCGCGCTCCACAAGAACCCGATCTTCAGCGGTGCTGCTGGTAGGTAGTGGGGGTGATTCTGTGGCGTTCTCCATCGGTGATGCATTGGCGGTGTGAGTACGGAGAGGTTAGCAAACCATTCTCCCGCCTGAGAAACAAGTCTTTCTTCAAACAATGGGACCTTTAACCTTCTGGGGCTCAGTGCAAGCCTAGATTCATCTTCAAGAACTCGAATGTGCCAACACCATTGATGGTGTGAGGGCCGTCAAAGTGTTCGATGGTGGCACGCCCGCCGATCTGGAGCTTGTTGTAGAGGCGTCGGACTTTGGCGAATTCGTAGTTCACCCACTCGTCACTGCCCACGCCATCGTTGTGGCCACGTTCGACCATGAAGGGACGCGGAGCGATTAAAGCGGCCATTTCGGCATAGTTGAAGGTGCGGCCCATGTTCCATTCCCAAATTTCGTATTCGCCAGTGGCCACATAGCTCATGGGCATATCGGTGCTCACGCACTTGCGGACCCACTCATTAAAGTCTCCGCTGCAAATGCTCAGGCAGTAATCCGTGAGCACCGCCGGGGTTCTCATGGCCGATTTCCCGCCATAGCTGAGGCCGTAAAAGGCGATCTTGCCGGGTTGAGTGAAGGGCTGTGCCTTAAGCCACTCAAGAATGCGCTGATGTTGGCCGTTGATGACGCTGTAGAGCGTGAGTCCGAGCGGATTCAGCTTCCGCTGCAAGGTGCGAAAGGCATCTTTGCCACGGTAGGGATTATGTGGCGCAAAGGTGACAAAACCCTGTTCCGCAAGGCGCAGGGCAAAGGCTTTGTAGGGAGCAAAGGCTTTGGATGCTGGATCATCATTCACGACATCTTCAGGCAGGCCCTCCAATCCGTGCTGGCAGACGACAACAGGCCGCTTGTCGCCCGGTATGAGATCCTTTGGTAAACACAGCCAGCCCCAGGCAAAGACATTCTGCCAGACATCGAGCGTGATCTCATAAATGGTAACCTTGTCTGTCTCGCGCACGAGGCGGCTGTGCGCATTCATCGGCAAATTGGGATCAGGCAGGCGACCGATAACATCTTTCCAGAAACGCTCGCGTTCAGCGGCAGTGTGCTTTTCAAATTGATCCACCGA
>CANJVS010000527.1 GCA_947477755.1 Verrucomicrobiaceae bacterium
CTTTCCGGCACAGTGGCGGGACTGCGATGACGGAACGGCGGAGGTCGGCGGTGGTGGCTGGCGTGGTCTTCATGCGAGCGCGCAGTGAAGGGAGTACAGGCCCTTGGGCAAATGGAAATGACTGATAAGCTACGCTAATCGCTGAGTGCGGGGTTCAAAGCGGCTGCGGCAGTCTAGTGAAGATTCATATGTCGCCGCCGCTCAATCAGGGCATCGCGCTTGCATCGGCATGCATGATGCGAAGGCGCATCAAATCAGCTCTTGGATGAGCTTGCCACCCTCGGTCACGATCGGGCGCGGACGCCCCTGGGGGTCGATCCAGTTAGCATTTGGATCGATGCCGAGATGATGAAACACGGTGGCGGCGAGGTCGGGTGGACTGACGCGACGGCTGGCGATGTCGTAACCCTTGCTGTCGGTGCTGCCGATGACCTGCCCGTGTCTTAGGCCACCGCCGGCGACGACCATGGACATCACCCGTGCCCAGTGATCACGACCGGCATTTTTATTGATGACCGGGCTGCGGCCAAATTCACCCATCATGAGGATAAGAGTGCTGTTGAGCAATCCGCGGTCCTGCAGATCCGTCACGATGGCGTGCAGGGTGCGGTCCACGGTTGGCAGCAGCGGAGTGAGACCTTTTTTAATGCCGCCCCACTTCACTTCATCACCATGATGATCGAAGTAGCCCCATGCGCCGCTCACGGTCACAAAGGTGGAGCCTGCCTCGACCAGGCGGCGTGCGAGCAGAGCTTTCTCTCCGAGACTGTCACGGCCATACCGGTCGCGCATGGCGGCTGATTCTTCATCGAGATTGAAGGCGCGCTGCGCGTTGCCTGTCATGAGCACTTCATAAGCCTGCTGCGTGTAGCGGTCGGTTGAGGCGATCTGTTCGTTGCTGCCGACACGGCGTTTCCAGTCATCCATCTGCTCGGCCAGTGCACGCCGGCTGCCAAGGCGCTCGACCGTGAGGCCCGAGGAGAGTTTCAGGCGGCCGGTCAAATCCTTGCCGCTCACCGGATTGTAGTCGCCACCCATGTGACCGGCGCCCCAGATGTCAGCGGTCAGGGAGTCGGCGAGCGCGACATAGCCCGGGATGCCCGGGGCATTGGCTCCGCGAAACTTCGCCGCGATGGACCCCATGGAAGGATGCCCGCCGCCATCGCGCCCGTCATTGGTGCGGCGGGCCAGCGGGTTGCAGGCCTGCATCGTGATGGGCGTGTGATCACTGGCACTGCAATCGACGGAGCGAATGAGTGTGAGCCGGTCCATGATGCTGGCCGTCAGGGGCAGATGCTCGCACACATGCACGCCCGGAACCTTTGTCGGGATGTGGCCGAACGGGCCGCGGATCTCGCTCGGAGCCTCGGGTTTCGGATCCCACATGTCGATGTGGCTCGGACCACCGGAGAGCCAGAAGAGAATGACGTTCGTCTTGCCCCTCGCCTGCCCGGCGGCAGCCGCGAGTGCTTGCTGCTGAAACAGGGAAGCCGTCGAAATGCCTGCGAGTCCGGCCAGTCCGGTCTGAAGGAAACCGCGCCGGGTGGAGCCTACGCGCAGCAGATCACCGCGCACGGGACTGAACACGCTGGTGACGCTTGGCTGGTGTGATGAGGATGGCTTCATGAGATGACGGAACTGATAACAAATTACGCAGTTCAAGACCGCGCCTTGCTTGATGGCTGCAAATTACAGTCACGGGCACCGCATGATGAGGGGCCGTGCCAGCGTAAGAGCTCAGCGCCATGAAATACCTTCTGACCAGTTTCCTGCTCTGTCTGTCCAGCTTTGCCTCCGCCGCCTGGCAGGCTGGCGCGGCGAAAGCGGACATCACTCCGACCGAGTCGGTGCCGCTCGCGGGTTACGGCGGGAAAACGCGCATGTCCCAGCGGGTGGAGCATCCGATCTGGCTGAAGGCGCTCGCACTCAAGGATGATTCGGGTGCAACTTCGGTGCTGGTGACGGCGGATTTGGTTGGGCTGAGCGACAGGATGATCGCGGTGATCGCGAAGAGCGCGCTCGAGAAACACGGCATCCCGAGGGAGCGCCTGATCCTGAACACCTCGCACAATCACTCATGCCCGGTGACGGAGGATGTCCTGTGGTTGTACTATGAATTCACGCCGGAAGAAGCGGCGGCCAGGGATCGCTACACGCAGATGGTTTATGCCAGGTATGAGCAGGTCATCGGAAACGCCATCGCGGCGCTGGTGCCGGCGGAGCTGGCTTTTGAGCAGGGTCTGGCCGGCGTGGGGGTGAACCGGCGGCGCTCGCGCGGGCCGGAGAGCCGGGCCTTCGGCGGTCAGGTGGATCAGGATGTGCCGGTGATCACGGTGAAGGCGGGTAATGAAATCAAGGCCATCATGTTTGGTTATTCCTGTCACACGACGGCTCTCGGTGGTTTGAGCATCAATGGCGACTACGCGGGCTTTGCGCAGCTCGAACTCGAAAAGTCCTTTCCGGGTTCCGTGGCGCTGTTTGTGCAGAATTGCGGCGGTGATGCCAATCCGCTGCCGCGGATTCGCGGCAAGGATGTCGAGGCGACCGAGCTGGCTGGCATGTATGGCAGGATTTTGGCCGAAGCGGTGCGCCAGGTCATCGCGGGAACGATGAAACCGCTGAGCGGGCCGGTTCGCGCAGCGATGGGCGAGACGGAATTGTTTCTGCAACCCGGCATTCCGCTGGATGAATTGAAACAGCGTGTGCCAAACCTCACCGGCATGCCGAAGCGTGAGTTTGAGCACTTCATCCGCCAGCATGAACAGCTCGGCTCGACTCCGGACCGGGTGAAGTATCCGATTCAGGTTTGGCGCTTCGGCCCCGACTTCACTTTCATCGCGCTCACTGGTGAAACGGTGGTGGATTACTCGCTGAAATTCAAAGCTGCCTATGGCTGGAACAACGCCTGGGTTTGCGGTTACAACAACGACCTGCTCAGCTATGTCCCGAGCCTGCGCGTGCTGAAGGAAGGCGGCTATGAAGGCGTGACCGGCATGTTTGAATACGGTCACCGCGCGCCCTACACCGAGACGGTGGAGCAGCAGATCACGACCAAGGTTGAGGAGCTGGTGAAGGCGGTGGCGAAGTAGCCGCCAGAAGCTGCTCTA
>CANJVS010000528.1 GCA_947477755.1 Verrucomicrobiaceae bacterium
AAGCCTTCGGTGCCGACGAACGTTCTTTCGCCAAATCCCGCGACGAGGCCGATGTCGGCCAGTTTGCAGACGCCGCCGACAAAGATGATGTTGGAGGGCTTGATGTCGCGGTGGGTGAGGCCGCGGTTGTGCATGAAGTACAGTGCATCGGCGAGATAGACGCCGGCATCACGGCAAAAGACGACATCAAGCCGGCCATGCCGCCGCATGTCCGTGCCCAGCGTGCGCGGGACGTAGGTCTGGACACTCTTGAAGTTAGGCCCTTCCTCGGCGTCGTCCGCCAGTTCCATGACACAATAGTAAAAACCCCGGGCTTCATTCCAGCCGACATGCAGGACGTGAACCAGGCAGGGATGTCCGCGCGAAATGGGCTCGAACTGCTGAATGCCGAGAAACTCGCGGTGAAACGTGCGGGTCAGTTCAAAGTCCTCGCGCCAGACGATCTTCACGGCGCGGTAGGCACCCGTGACACTCTGAGCCAGCCAAACCTCACCATAGGCACCGGAGCCGATGCGCTTGATCAGCGTGTAATCGGGGATGACGAGGTCGTCGCGATGCGATGGCGGCCCGCCATCCATGGGCCGCGGCCCCTTGGTCACGCGCGGCGGGGCGGGCAGTTCGACGATGGTTTCCGCCTGCGGTGGGGCCGATGCTGCGCCGGGCGCGGGAGCGTCCGGTGGTGGCAGGGCAGGGGTTTCGTCGGGCATTCGGTGGTGCGGAGAATACGCAGTCTGTGCGCGGGACACAACTTTCCTGTGAGGGGGGATCGTAAAATCATGGAGACCCGCATTTCCTGGCGAGGATGCTGGGCTAGGTGGCGTTCCCCTGTTTCTGATTCACCGAACCTGCATGAAATACACCCTGCTCCCGCTTTGCCTCCTTGCCCTCGTCTCCTGGATGAGTTTTGCCGCCGCTCCTGTTTCGGCGCCAGCGCCCCTGAAGGTGCTCATGATCACTGGCGGATGCTGCCATGATTACGAGAATCAGAAACTGATCCTGGCGGAAGGCCTCAGTTCTCGGGCCAATGTGGAGTTCACCGTGATCCATGAAGAAGGGCCTGAAGGCAAAAAGGACAAGACGCACCGGATCAGCATTTATGAAAAGGACGGCTGGGCAAAGGGTTACGACGTGATCCTTCACAATGAGTGTTTCGGCGCTGTGACCGATGTGGCTTTTGTCGAGCGGATCGCGAAGGCCCATCATGACGGCGTGCCTGCGGTCATGCTGCACTGCTCCGCCCACAGCTACCGCGCGGCACAGACCGACGAGTGGCGCAAATGCATCGGCCAGACCTCCATGAGCCACGAGAAAAACCGCGATCTGCACGTGAAGAACATCAAGCCTGAGCATCCGGTCATGAAGGGCTTCCCCATGGAGTGGCTGGACCCCAAGGATGAACTCTACAAGAACGAAAAACTGTGGGAGCATTTTGTCCCCCTGGCGCAGGCTTATGGAGAGGACACCAAGAAAGACCATTGCCTCGTCTGGGTGAACACCTATGGCAAAGCCCGCGTCTTCGGCACGACCATGGGTCACAACAACGAGACCATGAGTGACCCCGTGTTTCTCGATCTCGTCGCCCGCGGATTACTCTGGGCCTGTGATCAACTCACAGCCGAAGGCAAACCAGCACCCGGCTATGCATCCAGGCAGAAGTGAACCCTGCGCGATTGCTGACCAGCGGTTCTAAAAAGTGGAGCGCGAGCATTGCTTGCCCTGCTCGCCTGACTTTCCCAGCGCCACACCCGCCCGCGGCACCGCAAAGAGTGCGAACGGTCGGACACTTCATCATTCCAGCGGACTGCCGTGCTGCCCAATAGGACGAGTGTGGCCTTGGCCCGCTCGTCTCTCAACGGCCCGCCGACACCAAGCCACCACGATATGACCTCAAGCGTCATCTCGCACCATTTCCCTGCGCTCCAGTGTGGTGGGGACGAGCGGGCTGCGCCACACTCGTCCTACACCTGACCCGAGCTTCACGAACTTTTCAAAAGTCACCGCGCCATACCAACGCTCAAAAGCGAAGCGGTCATCCATCGCGCAACACCAAACGCATCAGAGGCCAAGTGTGTCAAAGCCGGGGCGATCCTGCTGCGCAGGCTCTGCGGGATGGCTGCGCTTGAGTGATGCCGCTCAGTGCGGCAAGGCCGTGTTCAACCAGAGGGGTATTTTCTGGCTCGTTCTTCGCAGCAATGCACTCTTTAATGTTAGGCTTCTTTTTCTGTGGAGTGGTCATGGTGATTGGCTGTGGTGCTGATCCCACCAAGCAGGTAAACGTGGGTTCACGGAACGCCAAAAGATGCCGTGGTAGGATGGATGCCGCATCTCTATGGCAATCAAGATCATGGACAAGGCTACGCCAACTACGAAGACGATCAGCCATGATGGCTGTCCAAAGTAGAAGCTGGTCAAAGCCAAAATGGTGAACACGCCTGCCCAAATAAACTCAGGTGTCCGGCGAATGCGAAAGACGTTGCAGTAGAGGAAGAAGGTTAAGATGACGTATGCTGGAATGGCTGCGGGCAGGCATTCCAGCGTGAATGCAAAGTAGGCGGCAATCGCACCCGACCCGATAAGAATACAATCCAACACGTTCAATCGGAAGCCGGGCCGAAACTCTGGTTGAGCGTGACGCCCAGGTATGTGCTTAACATCGTGCATCATCGTGATGAATTCGGTTCTTGGGGCGAGCGCTTCGGATCAGGCGATGGCGAGTGGGAAACGCCGATGACACGACAGATGCCATACGAGCTCTTTCCCGCATCGGTTTTGTTCGCCCTCATTTTGGCCATTGGTATTGTGCGAGGAAGGAATTGATAGCTACCTCTGCCCTTTCGGCGTTTGCCTCTGGATATGTAATCCTGAACTTCAGAAAGCTGGCTCCTATCTTGAAAACCAACGTCTGGGATCGAAGCTCTTGTGGAAGCATAGCAAATACTCCAGCGTAGCTGTGACCGATTCTGATACCGGTATGGCTGCCGAAGGACGCTACTGTTCGAATCTTCGGTGGCCCGGACCGATGCTGCCTCTCAATCTCTCCACTCACACTGCGAACTTCAGTGTCCAGTGAACGGCCACCGGCAGGGTATGTGTAAACCGT
>CANJVS010000529.1 GCA_947477755.1 Verrucomicrobiaceae bacterium
AAGTTTCGTCCCGAGAGCAGCATGGCGCGTGAGGGCACGCAGGTTGCGCCGTTCATGCCGCCCTGCATGTAGGCGCGGTTGAAGGCGATGCCACGATGTGCCAGGCGGTCCAGGCTTGGTGTCCTGATCACGGGATTGCCCAGTGCCGCAATGGTGTCCGCGCGCTGGTCGTCAGCGAAGAAGAAAAGGATGTTAGGCTTCGTGCTTTCCGCAGACCGGGCAGGCCCGGCCTGGACGAACAGGCACAAAACGGCGGTGAATAGAACATACTTCATGGTTGATGAGAGAGAGCGGGATAGGCAGGTGGCCCGGTGGGACGGGCTGAATAGAACGCTGCTGCCGCACTGAATCCTTGCGGAGTGGCAGACAGGTTTCGGCACCTTTCGGACATTCAGCGCCCGCTTCGCGTTCCCAGCCAGCGGATGGCGTTTTCAATCACACGCAGCGGTTCGGCCTGTTTGAAAACGGGGAAGGATTCGTGGCCCGGACGGAAATAAAAGACACGACCCTGCCCAACCTTCCACACGCAGCCACTGCGGAACTGCTCGCCTTTGTCCCAGCGCTCTTCGAAAACCACTTCATCAGGCGGCGGGACATGGAAGGGCTCGCCATACATTTCGGTCTGCGGGATGTCCCACTTGATGGGCAAACCTTTGGCGATGGGGTGATCCGGCAGCAACGTGGTGAGATGTCCCGGGGCTCCGTCGGCCCGATAAGCTGGAAAGACGCACTGCGGCAGGGTGAGCTTCCACACATGGCCCTCGCCCTTTTCGATGAATGGTGTGGTGCGCGCCACTTTGGGCCGGACGATGCCGTAGGGCTTGTCGTTGCTGTATTCCCACTTGGCGGTGGCGCGTTCGGCCTCCGGGATTTGCAGGATGGCATCGGCTTTCGAGCGCTCCTGCATGAGCCTCACAAAGGGTTTCGACCAGTGCGCGGAGTGCAGTGCGATGAGGCAGAGTTTGCCCGCCATCACGCGTTTCACCACAGCTTCGATCCGCGCATCATCCTGATCTTTTTGTCGCACATGACTCCAGAAGACAAGGACATCGGTGGCATCCAGCGTGGCGTCATCGAGTCCCTGTTCAGGGGTATCAAGTTTCGTCGATTTCACCGACAACCCGGGCAAGGTCGTGAGATGCGCGGCGATGGTGTCTCCGAGAAATTTATCGCCATAACCTTGCGCTTGTTTCGGCTGTTGTTCATCCCACACCAGGACGCGGATGGGATGCGGCTCGGCAGCAGTCAAGGAGCTGGCGGCGAGAATGAGGGCAAGGGTGATGAGTCGGTTCATGGGTGGCGATTATTTGGCTGGCGGCGTCTTCACGCCAATGCAGATGACTTCCTTCAGGCTGCGATGATAGAGGCGGCCCTCATTATAGCTGACTGAGTTGAGGCTCCAGGTCTCTCCTGATGGGCCGAGATCGTTGACTGCGAGGAGCGCGCTGGCATCAAGCACCGGGGCTTTCGAATCAATGACATAAGTGATCCCGATCATCGTCGTGACATAGATCTTGTCATTGATCGCCACCGGACTGCCCCAGAATGCGGGGATTTCCCAACCGTCGGTGCGCGAGCGATCCTCGGCGGCGATGTCCTGGCCTGAGGCGTTGAGTGTGGTGGTGCGCTGGGCGATGCCGTAGACCGGTTCATC
This sequence comes from Verrucomicrobiaceae bacterium, assembly GCA_947477755.1. Lineage (GTDB taxonomy): Bacteria > Verrucomicrobiota > Verrucomicrobiia > Verrucomicrobiales > Verrucomicrobiaceae > Prosthecobacter. The sequence goes on from CANJVS010000529.1 coordinate 1,655, forward strand.
GGGCGCGCCCGGCTTGCGGATGATGGTCACCGGCACTTCGAAATACTCGACCTTTCCGCTCTCCACGTTCACGCGGGCAATGCAGTGGGACGGGCCGCCGCGGCCTTTTGGCGCATGCCGGTTGCGGCGGTGCGCGGTGCTGGTGAGGAAGTAGTGATAACCGTTGATCACCATGTTGCAGTGCCAGGCCGGAAGCACGCGGATGACATCGTCAGGCGCGAGAAGATTGCGCGGGGCAAGTTCGCGCATGTCGCGGAGATTGACGTTCCGGTGGACGATGTGCTTTTTCGCTGACGGATCCCACTGCCGGTAGTCGACGCCCCGGATCAGTGATTGCTCGCGCTGAAGTTTGCCGGTGCCGCTGTCGAACACGAGGTGCGACTCTTCGGGGTTGAGCTTGAACCAATACGCATGCTTCGCGTCCCAGTGCAGTGCCCACAGCGCCTGCCAGGTGGGTGCGGCGAGTGAGCCGGGATCGGCAAGCGCTTTGCCATCGTCATCGGTGTCAGCGATGAAACGCCAAAGTGTTTTTCCTTCACTGCCGGCGGCCAGCGAGATGAGTGACAAACCCACCGGGCGCTCCGGCACACCGTGGTGACCGCCACGACCCGTGAGCACCGCCGGAGTGCCATCCGCCGTGTGTCCGAAGACGGAGGTGCAGTAGGTCGTGGTGCCATCTTTCGCGATCCAGAGGGTTTTGCCGGTGTGCTTGTCGATGCCGCGCAGGTAATTCCAGCCGGATTTCTCCGGCGGCGTTGCATCGGCTGGTTCCACCTGGATGATCGTGTCACCGACCAGCATGGGTTCATGCTGTTTGTTAAACGGATAGGGCTCGCCCCACGGTGTGAAGCTGCGCCGCCAGACTTCCTTTCCGGAGAAATCCCAGCAGCCCATTTCACCGCTGTTGTTGGTGAACCAGACATGCTTGCCATCCGTCACAGGCGTGGGCGAAGTCGAATCGCTGTAGGCATAGAGCATGGGGCTTTTCGTCGGCCCGTTGAGTTTCACGGACCAGAGCAGCCGGCCAGTTTGTTGATCAAGGCAGTGTCCGAGGATGCTGCCGGAGAACAGGGAATCGCCCTCTTTAAAGACGTCGAATGTCGTCAGGAAAAGACGGTCACCCCAGATCGCGATGCCGCTTTGACCGCCATTGGGCAGAGCGGTGCGCCAAAGGATGTTTTGATTGCGCGTCACACTCCACTGCACTGGTGCTGCGGGCCCGTGGCCCTGCCAGTTGCCATCAGGTCCGGCGGCCTGGGGCCATTCGGCAAATGCCGGAGCGAGAACCAGAATGGTGGCCGCAGTGAGGAGGGGAATCAATTTCATGAGGGATCGCTGCGGGAGGACTGCCACATCAGGCCAGGATCTCGTTGATCACACGGCCACCGAGATCGGTGAGGCGATAATCGCGGCCGTTGTGGCGATAGGTGAGCTTTTCGTGATCG
>CANJVS010000530.1 GCA_947477755.1 Verrucomicrobiaceae bacterium
ATGCGCATTCAGGCCCGGTGTGACGAGTTCGCCCGCACCGGCCAGTGCAAGTTCAAGCAGCAGCGTGAGGCGGCTTTGGCGAATTGAAGGTTAGAAGTGCGGCGCCGAAATGGTGCCTTCCTCAATCTCCAGCTTCTTCCGGCGCAGGATGTTGTCGGCGATGTCGGTGACCATTTCCTCAAGCAGCAGACGCAGGTGGCTGCCGGCACGGTAATCCGCTGGAGCGATGTGTTTCACCCGATCGGCGAGCGCGTTGAGCTGATAGCATTTGCGGAAGCTGGAGCGGCTCACTTCATCGGCATTGTAGACCGCGATGGCATGGCCGCCGTAGCGCTTCATGAGCGTGAAGCATGGCACGTCGGTCGGACCATCGCCCACATAGATCATGTTTTGAAATGGGACGGGCCGCAGTTCAGGATCCATGTGATCGTTCACATCCTCATGCGGCTCCAGCATGCCCTTGTTGATGCGGAAGAGGTACTGCGTCTTGGTCGTGTGGCTGATGACACGCTTGGGAAAGCTGATGCGCCCATCCTTGTCCTGGCCGAATTCGCAGCCGAAGATGCGCTTCACAAAGGGGGCCAGCGAACTGCCATCCAGCAGGATCTTCAGGCCTGAGGAGACGATGTAATGCTCGATCTTGATGCCGAGCAGTTTGTGCTGGCTGCTGAGCACGCCGTGAAGTTCCTGGAACACTTCCGGCACGCCTTTGAAGTAACGCAGCCTGGCCCCGAGAGTGCGCAGCTCATCATTCGTGGGCCGGTCCATGCTGAGGTAGTCGAGCATGCACTTGAGGTAGGCCAGCTCACCGTCATAGCCTTCCTGATCCACGAGCTCGCGGCTGCGTTTCCAGAACTCCGTGGGATTGATGCCGAAGTGCGGGAAGAGCGTCTCGTCCTGCATGTACGTCGGACTCAGGGTCTGGTCGTAATCATAGATGACTGCGATGGTGTTTTGGAGGGCGGCCATGGGAATTCAAATCGCAAACTTCAACGCAACGCCGTCAGGGCATCGCCAAGATCGGGAAGAGCGAACTGATAGCCCAAATCAGTGGCGACGCGAGGAAAGGCTCGCTGGCTGGCGAGCAGCATCTCATCGGCCATGCCGGGCATGAGCAGCCGCAGTGCCAAAGCGGGCACGTGCATGAATGCGGGCCGGTGGAGATGGCTTGCGAGCTGGCGGGTGAAATCGGCATTCGTCAACGGATGCGGTGAGCAGAGGTTCAGCGGACCCGCGACGGATTCGGTTTCAATCGCCCAGAGCATGAGGGCCACCTGATCCTGCTCATGAATCCATGACATCCACTGCCGTCCCGGACCGAAGCGTCCGCCCGCGCCGAGCAAAAACGCCGTGCGCATCAGGGGAAACGCCCCGCCATTCTGACCGAGCACCACGCCGGTGCGCAGATGCACGACCCGGATGCCGATCGCCACAGCCTCACGGGCGGCAGCTTCCCAATCGCGGCAGAGTTCGGCAAGGAAGCCTGTGCCCTGACTGCTGGTTTCCTCCAGGATTTCATCGCCCCGGTCCCCATAAAAACCAATGCCTGAAGCGCAGAGCAGGACTTGCGGGCGGTTCGCCGCATCCCAGGTTTTAAGCCGGGCGATGAGCTGCCGGGTGAGATCCACCCGGCTGCGCCGGATGCGGTCACGCTTCTTCACCGTCCACAGGCCAAACAAAGACTCGCCCGCCAGATGAACGAGGGCATCCAGCCTGGTCTCGGGCAGGACATCGGCCGCTGAAGAAACCAGGGTCTTCGTCACCAGCGGCAGCGCAGCGCCCGGCCGGCGGGAATAACCAATGATTTCGTGGCCGGAGCCGGCCGCCAGCGCGATCAGGCCCTGTCCGATCATTCCTGTGGCTCCGGTGATCCCGATTCTCATGAGTAATGAACGCCTGTCACACGCTGTTTAGTCAGTGAACTCCGAACAGTCATTTTTTGTTCACCTCGGCGGGTGCCGGCATGGGCATGGCTGGCAGCCAGGCCTCCGGAGCGCCCGCCTTTGACAGCACGTCGCGCAGTTGGACTGCTTTTCCCGACTGCTTTTTGCTCTCCTGGGCAGCCTCCAAAAAAGCGTAGATTTCCAGCGTCTGTTTCGCGCTGACAGGAGGCTGTTTGGTCTGGAAAAATTTCACGATCTCGCGCAGCATCGGGGTGTAATCGCCCTGGTTCTTTTGTTCGGTGATCACCTCCTGACCAAAGCGGATGAGTTTATAATCCGTGGAGCCCATCGGCAGTGTGTGCAGCGCATGCATGGTGCCCAGGCGCCCGCCGATCCAAACGCCGGTCACCACGGAGGTGTCGGGTGTGGAGGTGCGGCTCACACTCTGACAGCCGGATCCCATGACCGTGAACAGAGCCTCCGCCGAATGAATGCCATAGAAGAACAGATCGGGATGGAATGGCAACGCGGGGGCCGGGCCATAAACCAGGGCGGAGCGCGCCAGCAGTTTGTCAACGGTCGCCACCTCGACGACTCCCGGCCACCAACGCGTGGCGGAGGAACTGAAAAAGGGCACCTTGGCGGCCTCGGCGGCTTTGAAAATTTCGACCGCGTCCTTCAGGCTGGCAGCGACTGGTTTATCGAGAAAGAATGGCTTGCCGGAGCTGATCACACTCTTCGCCTGTTCCAAATGCGGGCGGCCATCGACACTCAAAATCATCACGGCATCAGCAGCGGCACAGACCTCCGGGATCGTGGCCATGATCTTCACGCCGTACTTGTCGCGCAGAGTTGCGGTGAATCCGCCCACACGCGTGGCACTCTCCGGCAGATCAGGGCTGCCACCGGCAAACGCCGCCACCACACGTGCGCCCGGGACGTGATTCGGATTCGCCGGATCATTCAGGCGCAGCGTGAACTGCTCCGAGTGGGAGGAATCCAGCCCGACGATGCCGATGCGGATGTTGTCAGCCATAAGAGAAGAGGTCAGGAGCACGCACGCTGCGGACAGCAGGGTGGTGAGGCACTTTGGGAGAATGGCGGGCCTGTCCAGCATGCGGATTTCAGTTCAGCGGCTTGAGTTCAGGCAGCAGGAATTTGCCGTCCTTGCGGATCAGTTGACCATCGAACCAGATCTCGCCGCCGCCGTA
>CANJVS010000531.1 GCA_947477755.1 Verrucomicrobiaceae bacterium
GTGAAGTTCCTCTACAAGTTCAGCGACCGCATTTTCCACGTGCACATGAAGGACGTGGCCTGGGGCCTGGGAGTGGACGCCGGCGTGTTCGGCGGTCATGTCGATTTCCACAAACCAAACCGCTACTGGGACTTCAAGTCCGTGGGCCGCGGCAACATCAACTTCGAAAAAATCATCCGGGCGCTCAATGACATCAACTACGGCGGCCCGCTGAGCGTTGAGTGGGAAGACGGAGCCATGGACCGTGAATTCGGCGCCACGGAGTCCGCCGCCTTCGTGAAGAAGCTCGACTTCCCGCCGTCGAAAATCATCTTCGATGCGCAGTTCGCAGAGAACAGCAAGTAGGCCCCAGCCCGACCCTGGTCCTGAAAGCCCGCATCACTCCCGTGTTGCGGGCTTTTTCATGGGCACGTCCCAGACACTCCTTCACACAAAATTTCCGACAGGCTCCTCTGAACCCCGATTCATCACGGCTCAGCGCCCGCCAACGAAGGGATTGTGCAGGCGTTCGCGGCCGATGGTCGTTGCCGGTCCATGGCCGGGGAAAACCTTCGTGTCATCCGGCAGCGGCCAGAGTTTGTTTTCGATGCCACTTTCCAATTGCTCAAAGGAGCCGCCAGGGAAGTCAGTGCGACCCACGCCATCGAGGAAAAGCACGTCCCCGCCAAACAAGATCTTTTGATCAGGCAGATAAAAGCACAGGCTGTCCGGCGAATGGCCCGGCACATGGAAAAGCTCCAAACGGGTGCCGCAGACCGTGATCTCAGACTGTCCGGCAAGCACCTCGTCCACCACGAACCCGGGGACGGAGAAGGAACTTCCAGTGACCGCCCCGTAGAGCAGTTCCAGCGTCAGATCCTTGGACAGAGGCGACCAGGCATGGACTTGGCAGCCCTGCAGCTCCTTCACCGCGGCGGCATCCTGCACATGATCAAAGTGCTGATGAGTGAGCAGCAGGGTATCCACCTTCAGTCCACGCCGCCTCAGCCAATCGGCGATTCCCTCCGGCGCGTCCACCAGCAGAGTGCCTCCGGGCAGGGTGAACAGGTAACCATTTGTCTGGGCGATGCCGCCGGTGAATGTGGAAATATCAGACATGGAGGGGTCAAGTGCAGGAAAGCGTTGGACATTTCAAGCCGCAAACCGCAAAATCTGCGACGATAAACCCAGTTACCCGGCGTAATAGATTGCCCCTCCCCATGATTCGCAAAACTTTGTCCACACTGGCAGCCTCACTGGCGGCCTTCTCACTCGCCGCTGGTCAGGCAACCACGGAGACCAATTTCGGCCAGGTGGCCATGCATGTTGCCTACATGCTGCAAAGTCAGCATTACTCCCACCGGGATTTTGATGACGAGCTCTCGGCGAAACTGCTGCACAACTACCTGAACCTGCTCGACTTCAGGCATGTCTTCTTCACTCAGGAGGATGTGAACGCCTTTAAATCCAAGTACGACACCACGCTCGACGACCATGTCCTGATGCGGAACATCACGCCGGCCATCGAGATCTACGACATCTACAAACAGCGCGTGCAGGAGCGGATCGCCTTCGTCAAAAAAACCCTGGAGAGCCACAAATTCACGTTCGACTCCAACCGCACGATTCAACTGAAGAGAGACAAGGCCGCCTACCCAAAAGATATCGCCGACCAGGACAAGCTCTGGATCGACATTCTGGAAGACAACATGCTTCAGGAAAAGTTGTCGGATGAAGCCAAGGTCGCCGATGCCAAAAAGAAGGCCGACAAGGCAGCCAAGAAAGCCGCTGAAAAGGCCGCTGCTCCTGCTGATGCCAATAAGGCCGTGGAGAAGAAGGAAGAAGTCGTCGCCAAGGAAGACAAGGACAAGGACCTCACCCCGCAGCAGCGCGTGCTCAAGGATTACGAGCGCCTGATTGAGAGCATCAATGAGAACGACCAGGAAGACATCGTGGATTATTTCCTGTCCTGCCTTTCATCAGCCTACGATCCGCACACGGAATACATGAGCGTGCAGGAGACGGACAGCTTCAACATCCAGATGAAGCACAAGCTCGTCGGCATCGGCGCACTGCTAGGTCTGATCGATGACGTGGCCCAGATTCAGGGCATCGTCGTCGGCGGCCCGGCGGACAAGCAGGGTGAACTCACACTCAACGACAAGATCACCGGCGTGGCCCAGGGTGATGCCGAGTTCGTGGAAACGAAGTACATGAAGCTCAACAAGATCGTGGACATGATTCGCGGCAAGGACGCCACCACCGTGCGCCTTCGCATCAATCCAGCCGCGGACCCAAGCGCCACCAAGATCGTCACCATTGTGCGTGGTGCGGTGGAGTTGAAAGAGAAACTGGCCAATGCCGAACTGCTGCTCACTCCGTCTGAAATGGGCAAGCCGTTGAAAATCGGCTGGATCAATCTTTCCTCCTTCTATGCTGACATGGAAGAGGGCACCGTGAGCACCACCGAAGACGTGCAGAAGCTGCTGGCCCGACTGATCAAAGAAAAGATCGATGGTCTCGTGCTCGATTTGCGTGGCAACGGAGGTGGTTCACTGGAAGAGGCGATCCGCCTGACTGGATTGTTTGTGCCGGCCGGTCCGGTGGTTCAGGCCAAGGACTGGCGCGGATCCATCTCCTTCCGCGAGTGCGAAAATGAAAAGGCTTTCTACGACGGCCCGATGATCGTGCTCATCGATAAAACCAGCGCCTCAGCCTCGGAAATTCTCGCCGCCGCGCTTCAGGATTACCGCCGCGCGCTGATCGTGGGTGACAAATCCAGCTTTGGCAAGGGAACCGTGCAGACCATCCTGCCAGTCGAGCGCTTCATGCCATTCTTTGCCAAGAAGGATCGCGCGGGAAACCTGAAGGTGACCATCCAGAAATTCTACCGCATCGCAGGTGGCTCAACCCAGCTCAAAGGCGTGGAGCCAGAACTCGTCCTGCCATCCATTCGCGATGTGCTGGACATCGGCGAAGCTTCCGCTGACAACCCGCTGCCCTACGACACCATCCCGGCGCGCAAATACAACCTTGTCACCAAGAACCCCTTCCCTCTGGATGAACTGCGCAAGCGCATGGATGAGCGCATCAAAAACAACCCCGA
>CANJVS010000532.1 GCA_947477755.1 Verrucomicrobiaceae bacterium
AAGCAGATGCATCACGGCACGGTGATCAACTCGCTCACCTCGACTCAGGGCGCTCATGAGCAGGGAAACTACATGATGCACACCAGCTACGAGTTGCGCGGCACCATTCGCCATCCGGCGATGGGGGCCTGGCTCAATGTGTTCCAGGGCGGCGGCAACAGCACGCTGCCGAATTTTGTCTTCATCGGCAATGACAGCCGCCATCCCGGTGCCGGTTTCTTCCCGGCTGCCAACAGCCCGCTCTACGTGAACAACCCGGAGAACGGCCTCAAGAACGTCAAGCTCCAGCCCGGCCTCACGGAAGACAAATTCCAGGCACGCATGAAGCTGGCTGATGAACTGGACCAGGACTTCCGCGGCACCTTCCCTCACCGCAATGTGAAGGCCTATGCCGAGATGTATGACGACGCGATCGCGATGATGAAGTCCGAAGACCTCAAGGCTTTCGACCTGACCGAGGAACCTGCTGATCTGCGCAGTGCCTATGGTCGCGAAGCCTTTGGCCAGGGCTGCCTGCTCGCCCGCCGTCTGGTGGAGCGCGGCGTGCGTTTCGTCGAGGTTTCCCTCGGTGGCTGGGACACTCACAATGCCAACTTTGTCCGCGTGCCTGAGCTTTGTGAGACACTGGACAAGGGACTGGCCACCCTGGTCGCCGATCTGCACAATCGCGGTCTGCTTCAGGACACGCTGATCGTTCTGACTTCCGAATTTGGCCGCACACCTGACATCAATCAGAACGTTGGCCGCGACCACTATCCGAAAGCCTTCTCCGCCGTCATGTTCGGTGGTGGCGTCAAAGGTGGCTTCACCTATGGCAAAACGGACAGCGAAGGTCGTGAGGTCATCGAGGACAAGGTCAAGATCCAGGACATGAATGCCACCATCGCCTATGCGCTGGGCCTGCCGCTCGACCAGATCATCTACAGCCCCAGCAAGCGTCCCTTCACCATTGCGGACAAGGGTCAGCCGCTCACGGGTGTGTTTGCCTGATCTGCACATCAGTTCCCCATTCGGGCAGCTCTCGGAGAGATCCGGAGCTGCCCTTTTTGTTAATCCAAGGCACCCAGTTTCAGGCTTGACGCACCATTGGTTTGGCATTGTGAAGAAGAAGCGGGACAAACAAAAAAGTTGGCCTTCTCCGGTGTGCCGGGGTTTGTTCATGACACGCCATCCAGATCTCAGATGGCAACCGTTTCAGTAGGCTGCCCGGGGTGGCAGGTTCTTCACAATGCACTTTTTGTCAGCGACCTGACTGGTTGATTTTTGCCGCCGGATTCAGCGCAAAAATGGCTTGCGAGCGTCATTTGGCGCCTCTTCATTTAAAGGTCATAAATCGTTGATAAACAACGAATAGCAACGCAGGCAATGGAATGGATCCAATACAATTTGGCTTCCTGAAGTATTCCGCTGATGGAGGACGAATGTGACGTTTCCGTTTCGTTCCTCGCCTCAACAAATGGGCGTTCCACAGAATGAGGCACCGGTGTTCCCCAGGGAGCCGTCTGGCTCGCCGCGCCGTTTCAGGCTCTTCTTCAAAGGGTTTTTGGCGTTGCTTAGGGCAATGTGAATAACCTGTGAATTAATGTCGAAAAGTCACTGCCCTCTTGTGAAAAAATAAGATTCCTCCGCCATCAATTGATGGCTAGTCGGACAAACCCAAGTGGGTCAGGCATTGCACCAGATTTTGGATCTGCTCCGGCTGGTGCGCGGCGGAGGCGGTGATGCGCAGCCGGGCGCTGCCACGGGCGACCGTGGGATAGCGGATGGCCGGGATTAAGAAGCCTGATTCGAGGAGTCTGGCACTGGCTTCCATGGCGCGGGTTTCATCACCCATGATTCGGGGCACGATGGCACTGATGCCTGGCGCGCCGGGACTTAACCGGCGGACGTGACCATGAAGGATTTCACGGCGCCGATCTCCCTCGCCGCTGGTGACGATATCCAAGGCGACCCGGGCGGCATGGGCCAGGCAGGGTGGGGGAGCGGTCGAGTAGATCAGGCTGCGTGCGCGATTGATGAGGAGATCGATCACAAGCCGCGATGCCGCTAAATATCCACCGCTGAGACCCAGAGCCTTGCTCAAGGTGCCCATTTGAAGCTCGACCCGATTCTCAAGTCCAAGCGCCGCTGCCAGTCCGCGGCCCTGCGGTCCGATCACTCCCACCGCGTGAGCTTCATCCAGCAGCAGCCAGGCACCATGGCGTTCCTTCAGTTCCACGATTCCGGCGAGTGGGCAGGCGTCGCCATCCATGCTGAAAATCGCCTCAGTGACCACGAGCACACGGCCCTTGGCGGTCTCCAGCAGCTTGCGCAGTTTTTCGAGATGATTGTGCGGGAAGACACGGATCGTCGCACCACTGAGCCTTGCGGCATCGACGAGGCAGGCGTGGCTGAGCTTGTCCAGAATGATGGTGTCGCCGCTGCCCACGAGCGCCGGGATTGTGCCGAGAGCGACGGCGTATCCACTGCTGAAGGTCAGTGCCGCCTCGGTTCGCTTGAAGGCCGCCAGTGCGGCTTCCAGTTCAGCGTGCGGCTTCATGGTGCCGCATACCAGACGCGAAGATCCTGATCCTGCGCCATACAACTCCACACCTTCCTGCATCGCTTCACTCAGTTCCGCTGAGTCAGCCAGGCCGAGATAGTCATTTGACGAGAAATTCACCAGCTCACGGCCTCCGACCTGCACCACCGGTCCCTGGGCGGAATCGAGCGTGCGCAGTTCACGCCAGAGGTGGTCAGCCTTAAGTTGAGCGGCTTGAGACTGGAGATCCCAGCTCATTCCTTCAGCCTCCGCTCCACGATCTCATCTTTTTCCACGCCCAGAGCCAGTGCCTTCTGGTAATGGAGCTTGGCCAGGGCGATGCTCGGCGGTTTTTGATCCACATAGAGCAGTGCCAGGTTGAAGTGGGCGATTCCATATTTCGGGTTCAACTCAATGGCGCGCTCCAGTTCAAATTCAGCCGTGGCGTTCCATCCAAGATTGCGTGAGGTGATCGCCAGATAGTTGTGCGCATGGGCATCCAGCGGATCTTCGTGGATCGCCCGAGTGAACATTGACATCGCCAGATAAGTGTCGCCCCTGGC
>CANJVS010000533.1 GCA_947477755.1 Verrucomicrobiaceae bacterium
ACATCATCCAGGGTCTGGCGCTCGCGCACGACGTGGGCCTGATCACCGTCGACCAGGATTTCGGCGGGCATGGGCCGGGTGTTGTAGTTTGAGGCCATGGTGAAACCATAAGCTCCGGCGCTCATGGCGGCGATGTAGTCGCCCTCCTTCACGATCGGGATCTCACGGTTCTGAGCCAGGTAATCGCCCGTCTCGCAGATGGGACCGACGACATCGACGACTTCTGTCTCCTTCGTCGCTGGCTGTTTCAAAGGCACGATCTGGTGCCAGCCTTCATACAGTGTCGGACGGATGAGGTCGTTCATGCCGGCATCGACAATTTTGAAGGTCTTGGCTCCGCCGCGCTTTTCATAAAGCACCTGGGTGAGAAGCACCCCGGCATTACCGACCATGAAACGGCCGGGCTCGCAAAGAATGCGCAGGCCGAGTGGCTTGAGAAGCGGCACCACGGACTCGGCATAATTCTGAATCGTGAGGGGATGCACCTCGCTGTTCTCCTGCCACCATGCAGCGTCGCCGGAGTCGAGTGACTGCTTGTAATTGATGCCGATACCGCCGCCGATGCTGAAGAATTGGATGTGATGCTTCGCCTTCATCTCCATCACGAGCGGGGAGATTTTTTTCACGGCTTCGACATAAGGATCCACGCTGGTGAGCTGGGAGCCGATGTGCATCTGCAGGCCGCGGATTTCCAGGTTCGGCATCTCACTGGCGATGCGCGCATACACCTCGCCGATGCGGTCGAAGTCGATGCCAAACTTGTTCTCACTCTTGCCCGTGGTGATCTTCGCGTGCGTCTTCGCATCGACATTCGGATTCACGCGCACGGCCACCGGGGCTTTTTTGCCGATCTCACCCGCGACATGGTTGATGTAGCTCAGCTCAGCCTCGGACTCGGCATTGATGCAATAGACGCCCTGCTCCAGTGCATAGACGATCTCAGCGCGTGTCTTGCCCACACCGGCAAAGGTGCACTTACCAGCATCACCGCCTGCCTTGATCACACGATAAAGTTCGCCGGCCGAGACAATGTCAAATCCTCCGCCGAGCTTGGCGATCGTGCTGAGCACAGCGAGGTTCGAGTTTGCCTTCACGGCATAACAAATCAGATGATCCAACTCGCCGAGCGCCTCATCGAGACGGGTGAAATGGCCCGTGATGGTGTCTTTGGAATAGACATAGAGAGGTGTGCCATGTTTTTGCGCCAGCGCCTGAAGGCTGACGTTTTCACAAAAGAGCTGACCCTGAGAATAGCGGAAACTGTGCATAGGAAGGGCGCGCTAGATAGGCGGGAAGCGACGGAGTGCAACCCCTGCCGCACGCCTCACACGATCTCCCGGATCACCTCGCCAAAATCAATCTCCAGCCGCTTGCGGCCCGGATACTCCAGTCGGTGCGAGTCCAAGCCGAGCTGGCGCAGCAGTGTGGCGTGGATGTCGGTCACGTAGTGCGGGTTCTCCACGGCATGGAATCCCAGCTCATCCGTGCTGCCGTGAGCGATGCCGCCTTTGATGCCGCCGCCGGCCATCCAGACGCTGAAACCATAGGGATGATGATCCCGGCCGTCCGCCCCCTGGGAACCCGGCGTGCGCCCGAATTCGGTGGCAAAGACGACGATGGTTTCTTCAAACAACCCGCGCTGCTTCAGATCGGCGATCAGGCCTGCGATGGGCTTGTCCACCTGGGCGGCGAGCTTGCTGTGACTCGCCCGCAGCTTCGAGTGGCTGTCCCACGCGCCCGCTGCGCCGTCGCCATGCATGATCTGGATGAAGCGCACACCGCGCTCCACGAATCGACGCGCGGCGAGGACCTGCTGGCCAAAGGGCCTGGTGATTTCATGATCGAGGCCGTACATCTTTTTGGTGGCCTCACTTTCATGGTCAAAGTTCACCACTTCAGGCACGTCCTTTTGCATGTGAAAAGCCAGCTCGTAGGACTTGATGCGCGCCGCCAGAGCCGGGTCATCGGGATAACGCAGCGCGCTGAGACGATTCAGTTTGCCTGCCAAAGAAAAGCGCGCCGCCTGTTCCGCATCGGCCATGGCGATCTCGGGCCGCGCATAGGCGAGCGGGTTCTTCGGATCGATCTTCAGATTCATCGCATCATACGCCGGCCCCAGGTAGTGACCGTCCTTGGTGTCAAAGAAGCGCGGGCCGATGTTGATGAATTGCGGCAGGTTTTCATTGAGCGGACCGAGCCCGTAATTCACCCAGGCGCCGATGGTCGGGTGCCGCCCGTCCAGCATGTGCCTGCCGGTGTGGAACTGCACCTGGGCACCGTGATTGTCATCCGTGGTCCACATGCTGCGGATGATCGCAAGATCATCGACCGAATCGCGCAGGTGAGGAAACCAGTCACTCACCTCGATGCCGCTCTGGCCGCCTTTGCGAAAGCCAATCTGCAACGGGTAGATTTTGTTTCGCTGCTGGCCGTTCGCATCATTCACCACGACCACGCGCACCTTTTTCCGCTTCTCGGGATCGAGCACGCTTTTGTATGGCGTCTCGCTGATGCTCTTGCCCTCATACTTGTTGAGCAGCGGCTTGGGATCAAAGCTCTCCATGTGGCTCACCCCGCCGCGCATGAACAGCCAGATGACGCTTTTCGCCCGTGGCTGAAAGTTAGGCTTGCCGTCAGGAAACTCCGGCAACGTCAGCCCCTGCGCCTCACGCTGCATCAGCGCCTGCAACGCCACGCCCCCCAGTCCAAGCCCGAAGTCGGAAAGAAAGTTGCGTCGATTGCTGAGGAGTCTGTCTGCCATGGCTGTTACATACGCCTCGACTGAGCGCCGGATTGCAGTCTCGGATCATTCAGGCGCAGAGCACCCGTTTCAAACCAGAGCCAGGCTCTGACAACCCGAATTTCAATGGTAAGAATTGCTCAACCAACGCCATGTTCGTTCGCGCGTGATCAGTGATCGTGAAGGTGTGAAACACCCCGCCGCCGGCAAGCGCCATGGGCAACAGTAACTGATCGGCCAGATGCAAGCCAACGGGTGCCATCGAGGCCAGATAGCTGCGCAGGCCCTTTGCCGCGCCCATGGCGACAGCTTCGGCGGATTTGCCGAGCTGCGCGATG
>CANJVS010000534.1 GCA_947477755.1 Verrucomicrobiaceae bacterium
CACCCAGTTTTGGCGGCCGATGGCTTGCGTGTATTCTTCCGTGCCCGGTGTCTTGCCCTTCAGGTAAAACAGGACCAGCAGCGCATTGGCGACGGCGGACATCAGCATCGTTCCGGCCAGGGCCCATGAGGCGTGTCCCATCAGGCGGTGAAAGGCTGATCGTTTGTCGGCGCTGTCCAGCGCGCCCTGCAGAACGGGGTGATTGATCACCTGGGGATTGAGCAGCAACTCATTCACAAGAGGTTTTTTGAAGTAAAAGCTCAGCGGAAAGGCCAGCCCCAGGAAGATCGGAAATGCTGCCTCTTTGAGCGCGAACCAGCCCGAGCTCAGATTCAGCAGGCCCAGCCCGCCCGTCACAATGACGGCCACAAGGCCCAGAATGGAAAAGAAGTTCAGGCCGCGCTTTTTGATGAAGCAATGGATGCCAAAGCCCAGCGGCATGAGCAGCGCTAATACCAGCGCCCAGACGGGCCCGAGCCGCTCCGGTTTGCTCATCGACTCCAGCACCAGTGATGGCAGGATCACGGTCAGCAGCAAATCAGCGAGGGGATGGGGTTGGTCTTGAGCAGCTTGAGCCATGGCTTTTCGTAACCATCAAACGGTCTCCATTGCAATCGTGGATGGCACTTTCCCGAACTATGAATTCCCGGCACGCGGCCCGGACAGGCGGCGGGGCAACTACCCGCTGAGCTTGGTGAAAAGGCGCGCGATGCCATCCGCTGAGCGGCAGGCGATGGCCGCTTCGGCGAGAATCATGGCGACATCGAGCCGGCTAATTTTGATGCCGCTCAGCTTGTCATCCCAGCTTGCAGCCTGCATCCGAGCCAGGGTTTTGACTCCGAGCAGCAGGGGTAAGGCGGTGGCATAGCGCAGCTTCCCGTCGGCCACATGCTGGACATAGTGCAGACCGCCGTCGAGATGCCCGCGGCAGATGCCTAACCAGGATTGCCAAAGCGGCTGCAGCACGCGGCTGTCAGCGATCACGGCTTCCGGGCTGGCTCCCGGGAGGTAGCAGCGGCCATCCCGGACGTCTTCGCCGATGTCGCGCAAGATGTTGATGAGCTGCAGGCCTTTGCCGAGGCTGGCGCCCCAGGATTTCATCTGCTCCAGATTCATCTCCGGATCGAGTGATCCGGGCTTTTCAATGGCGCACATCTCCGTCCAGAACTCGCCGACACAGCCGGCGACCAGCCAGGTGTACTCATCGAGTTCCTCCGCCGACTGCAAACAGCGGAGCTGGCCATCTGAAGGGAAGCGCTGAATGTCGAGTCGCTGTCCGTGGATGATGCGCTCGAGCACCTGCTGGATGGCGGCGAGCGGGGCACCGCGCATGGTGCCGAGCCAGGCGAGGCCATCGGTGAAGCGCTCCATGAGCCGGCGCTCGGCGGCATCGCCCTGACACGGCACGAAGTCCTGCGCGATGCGCGCGGCAAGTCCCTGCAGGCTGGTCGCATCCGGCAGCTGAATCAGGGTCTGGTACTGCTCCAGGCAGTCGAGCCGCACCCCGGCGCTGACGCTGGCGGTGTCGGCAATCGTGTCGGCAGTGCGCGCCAGAAGATAGGCGAGCGAGATGGGTTCACGCAGCTCGCGGGGCAGAGCTTTGAGCGTCAGGTAAAACGAGCGCGAAACGCTGGCGAGGAGCTGCCCGCCGAGTTCGCGTTCATGGTGAGATTCTTCTGACATGGAGTTTGTTACGGGAGAGATGCGGAGTCGGGAGTGGCAAAGATTTGATCGCCGCTGCCGCCGTCAAAATTGAGTGTCCTGATCCTGGCGGTTTGAAGGTTCATGGTTGCCAGTGCGGGCCGGTGAATGGGGCCGGGTCAGCGTGAGGCGGGCACCAGATGCACGGATTGCAGGTCCATCAGGTTGTCCTTCACCAGTGTCACGGCAGACAAGGTCAGCGGCCCGGAGCCATCCGTGATTTTCAGTGTTCCCAGATTCTTTTCCTGCGGTCCCTGATGTGTGGTGTCGATCTGACCCTTCAGGCTGTAGCGCGACTCTTGGATTTGCAGTTCTCCACCGTCCAGCGCTCCGCAACGGTAGCGGAGGATGACTTCGTAACCACCGGGCGGCAGGGCAGGGAGCTTCCACTTCGCCGAGGCGCCGGCGCGGCTCCAGCCGGTGAGCGTGCCACCCTCCATTCGCACGCCCGAGAGCACGGCCTGATCCAGTGGCAACGGAATGCGGTCGGGCAGTTGGCTGGCCTTGATCGATTGCTCGCGCGTTTGCAGCAGCAGCAGTTCCTTGTCCAGCCGCTCCAGTTCATTCTCGATCTTGCGGCGCTGCGCCCGCATGGCGATGGCTCCCGTGTAATCTCGCGCCTCGGCGCGCTGCTTCTCGAGTGAGGCCAGTTCCAAAAGATGCTTTTTCACCGGATCCAGGCTGGCCTCGATCATCGACCTCTCAAACTGGATCCGCGTCATCTCAAGCTCGTGATCCGGCTGGCTGTCTGCCGCAGAAAGTCGCCCACCGGCTGCCATGACAGCCAGGCCGAGACAACTCCAGATGATCGAAAAAGTCTTCAAAGCAGAACGAGTGGCGACGCTATCCCGCAGGCTCGTTTCAACAAGGTATTTCATGCCGTGTGAATCCTGCCTGCTGAAAAATAACCGTCATCATCACCAGCCTTTCCTGATTTGGCTCATCCTCAACGCGTTTGGATCCGAATCAAATCAGGGCAATCGTTTACGGGCTTTTGATTCCGCAAAGTAGATCGTGCGATCATTCTTCACTCTTTGGCTCCGGCAGCAGGAAGCCGATGATGAAGCTGAGTACTGCGATGCCGGTGCCGACATAGCCGGCGGCCATGGCAACATGGTAGGGCAGCAGCGGTCCTGCGCCCGCGAGTTTTGGTGCGACAAAGCTGGTCGTGACGAAGGCCATGCTGGTGCCGATCATGCGCCCGCCAACATTGGTGGCAAAACTACCGCCCGTGCCGCGCAGATGCAGCGGGAAGACCTTGGGCAGGTATTCACCGAAGTAACTGAACTGGGCGACGGTGAGCAGGCCGCAAACGCCATAGGCCCAGAGGAAGGCCGGACCGCCCTGCTCGAACAGTTTGAAGTAAGTCAGCGG
>CANJVS010000535.1 GCA_947477755.1 Verrucomicrobiaceae bacterium
GAACGCCACCGGGGAAGTCACAAGGATGATGCGGTGAACGTGCCCGCCGACATCCTGCCGCCGCGCCCAGGCAAACCCGATTACCTGAATGCAACCCAGTCATGGATCAGGGACAAAAAGGGGGACATCGTCGCTAAAAAAAGTGAAGAAGCGTTCGGAGATGAGACCGGAAAGAAATCACGGAGTTACAAGGACTACATCCACCAGGTCAATGATTGCGTCGCCGCGCTGGATGAGGGCGTGGCCCGCGTGATGCAGGCGCTCAAAGACAGCGGACAATTGGCCAACACACTCGTCGTCTTCACTGCCGACCAGGGCTTTGCCATGGGAGAGCATGGCTTCCGCACCAAGCTCGCGCCTTATGATGCGAACTACCGCAGCCCTTTGATCATTTCCCGGCCGGGTTCACTGCCACAGGGGGAAGTCTGTGAACGACCTGTCAATGGAACCGACCTAGTTGCCACCTTCAGTGCGGTGGCAAACATCAAAATCCCATGGAAACTGCACGGACGTGATTTGACGCCGCTCCTGAAAAATCCCGGCACTGCCCCGTGGCCGCATGCCTGCTTTTATGAGGCGACGGGTGATCACTTTGGAAGTGATGTGACCCGCGTGGTCAAAGATGATCCCGACAATGCCGAGCATCATCACGTGCCCTGGTATGCGGCGCTGAATGACGGCCGCTTCAAATACATCCGCTACCTCAAATCCGGAGTACCGGAGGAACTTTACGATCTGAAGGCAGACCCGGAGGAGTTGCATAATTTGGCATCTGAAGTGGCTCATCAGGCAGACCTTGAGCGATTGCGCGCATCCGCTGTGGCTGAACTGCACCGCACCGAAGCTGGATATGCAGAGGCTCTCCAGCCGCCACGCTGATCATGAGTGAGACCAAGTCGCCCATCCACGTCGTCTGTGGCATCATCGAGAGGGGAAACAGGATACTTCTTGCTCAGCGGCCTGCCGGAAAGCGCCTCGCAGGTTTGTGGGAGTTTCCAGGCGGCAAGGTGGAGCTCAATGAATCCCCAGCTGAGGCTCTGCACCGGGAATTGGCTGAAGAGCTTGGTTGTGAGGTCATCATCACCCGTGAAGGGCCTGCCGTTCCGTGGTCCTACGAATGGGGAAGCATTGTGCTTCATGCCTTTGTCTGCCGACTTGCAGACCACAGTCCGGAACCACACGCCCATGAGCATGAGGCGATTGACTGGCTGACCCATGCTCAGATCAAAACTTTCGATCTCGCTCCTGCAGATGGCCCCATTGTTGACTGGTTGCTCAAGCCGGGAGAACCCGGTTAACAGATGGCGGTGAGGGAGGGATTCGAACCCTCGGTAGCTGTTAAGGCTACGCATCTTTAGCAAAGATGTGCTTTCGACCACTCAGCCACCTCACCAAAATCTGTTCCCCGCACTGCAGGAGTCGGGCGGGTATTTATCCCGACACCAGCGCTGGCGTCAACGCGAAAGATGCATGTTTGAAATAGAATCTCCACTTCCCTGAGGTGGTTCTGCTGCGTAACCTCCGCGCGCATCACTATGAACGGCACTCTCAACGAACGATCAGACACTCTGGAAAAGGCTCTCAAGTTAAATCTCGCCCACAGTGTCTATGGTACCTTTGCAGAAATCGGGGCGGGGCAGGAGATCGCGAACTGGTTCTTCCGGGCCGGCGGTGCCTCAGGCACGGTGGCCAAGACGATGTCGGCTTACGACATGACTTTTAGCGACGAAATCTATGGCAAGAGTGCGCGTTATGTCTCGCGCCAGCGCATGGTTGCGATGCTGGATCATGAGTATCAAATCGTGCAGCAGCGGCTGGCTGCCAAGCGCGGTGAATCAACCACCTTTTTTGCCCTTGCCGACACGGTGCGTGCCAAGGGCTTTCGCGACACCAAGGAAGAGTGTCACGGCTGGCTGGGACTGCGGTTTCAAACTGAGCCTCAGGGACCGAGTCATGACATCCAACTGCATGTCCGCCTCCTCGATGCCACGAATCAGCGCCAGGCTGAAGCATTGGGCATCCTCGGAGTTAATCTCATCTATGCAGCCTTTCATCTGCGCGATCACCTGCCGACTTTTCTCCGCAGTTTGATGGATGAACTGACACGCTGGCGTGTCGAGATCGACATGATCGACTTCACCGGACCGGCCTTTGCTTCGCCCGTGTTTCAGGATCGACTCGTGGCTCTCGAGCTGGTGCGCAGCGATCTGGCTGATGCAGCGTTGTTTGGCGCGGATGGTGAGATTCTTCAGGCTTCGGATGTGCTTTACCGGAAGCCGGTGTTTCTCAGCCGCGGCACCTTTGATCCGATCACGCGACTGAATCTGGACATGCTCGATCAGGGTCGGAAAGCATTTGCCGAGGATTTTGGAGACGAAACTCAGGGACACCTCGAAATCTGCGAGATCACCATGCACAACCTGCTCTGCATGGACGACTGTTCCGTGGAGTATGACAATTTCCTCGCGCGTGCCGGGATCCTGCAAGCATTGGGAAAAAATGTGCTCATCTCGAAGTATGCCGAGTTTCATCGCCTCAGCGCCTTCCTCTCAAGGCACACTCAAATGCCGGTGGGCATCGTGCTCGGGCTGCCATTGTTTGAAGAGCTTTTCAATGAGCACTGGTATGCCGACCTGGAGGGCGGATTGCTGGAGGCATTTGGACGTCTCTTTAGAAACAAAGTGAGGCTCTACGTCTATCCCGCCGGTGATCCGATTACTGGCAAGGTTCGCAATGCCACGCAGGCGCGAGTCAGTCCCGAACAGCAGCATCTGCTGAACTACATGCTGCAAACGGGATGCGTGCATGTGATCAAGGACGGGCTGGATGACTGCCTTTTCCATTCAAGCGCCAGCGTGCGGCAAATGATTCAAGACGGCGACATGAAATGGAGATCACTCGTGCCTGAAATCGTCTTGAATCAGGGCCCTTGGGCGTCCAAGTAAAACAAGAAATCATCATGCGAATCGAATTGGTCAACACAGGCGACGAACTGCTCCTTGGAGACACCATCAACACCAACGCCGCCTGGATCGGCCAGCGTATTGCCGCGCTTGGACTCATGGTCGCCCGCC
>CANJVS010000536.1 GCA_947477755.1 Verrucomicrobiaceae bacterium
ATGAAGTGCAAGTCCACCATGCGCCCGGAAGACTTCATGCATTATGTGCAGATGCTCATCTTCACCAAGCCATGGTTCGACAACGATGACTGCTGGAACAACATGCAGGCCGGTCTCAAAGAGGCCGCCACCAATCCAGCGCCGCAACCTGTCCACGCCATGGAGGCTCAAAGCGCCGCCGCCATCACCCACAACACGATCAGCGAGCTGAAAAACGTGAAATGCCCAACCCTCGTCATCGGCGGTAAAAACGACACCTTCACCCCGCGCTGGATGGGCGAGGAAGTGGCCGCCGCAATCCCCGGAGCCGACCTGCATCTCTATGACAACGCCGGCCACGCTTTCCACTGGGAGTGCCTCGGCGACTTCAATCCGCGCTCCCTGGAGTGGCTGCTGAAACATTGAGATCCGGGCAGGCCTGAATCTGCTGCACTGTGTGCCGGATCAAAACCGGTCTCACCGTGCAGCGGTCCAAATCTCACGCCCCACTGTCTCAATCCCCTCACCCATCAGGCGCAGACGCTCGGCCTGAGCCTTGGCCTGCTTCTCTGTCGGCACAGCCCCCACCGGTGCCCTGGCGAGCAGCGGCAGGAACCGGTTGAAGAGTTTCTCCACATCCTGGCGCACCTGTTCATCGAGCATCTCACGCAGCGGATTGGCGGAGCCTTCCAGTCGCTCGATGAGGGTCCGCCGCGCCGTGCTCAGCGCGGCCTGGGTGGTGAGAAAAGCAGCACCGACAAGCGAGAGACCACCCGCTGCGGCAATGCCTGCGCCGGGCGGTCCTTCCAAAAACCACGCGGCCGCGATGCCAAGAAAGGCCGGCAGGGTCAGCCAGGGAACCAGGCGCGCGCGGCGGCGCGCGGCCTTCAGGCCGGGCTCGATCGCCTCATCCAGCTGCAGGCCTAACACAAAGCGTCGAAGCGTGATGTCGATGTGCGCGCTGAACTGGCGGCGGATGTCCGGATCACTTTCCGTCGGCAGCTTGTCGTCGGCCGGGAAAATGCTGCCGCGTCCCTGGGCATGGAGGAAGCGCTCGTATTGAAGATAGTCCTCCTCCAGAGTGGCGCCCACATGACGCCAGCGGTCACCGCTGCGCTGCTGCAGATCCTGAAACAGGCGGTGATCCAGGCTCCTGGCCTTGTTGCCCGTGGTGCTGGTTTCCTCTTCGGGATCAGGCTTGGTGAAAGCTTGTTTGGTGGTCAATGCCTCATCCGCAATGCCGGCGATGCGCAGGCTTGATTCATGATAGTCACGCACCGTCGCATCCAGTGCCGGCACCGCTTTTTTCAAGGTGCGATCCATCTGCAGCTCGCGCTCAGCCTGCAACTCCTGCACCAGCACCGCCGCCCGCCGGGCCTGCTTAGCCCTGGCCGCCATCTGCTCATCAAGGCGATCAAGCAACTGCCTGGCGATGCGGGCCGCATTGCCCAGTTTGTTGAGCCGTATGGCGTTGCGTCCGACGAGTCCGGAGATGTGTTGCTGCAGGTCATGGAAACCGCTCTCCTGCATGAGTTTTTCATGATCCGCGCCCGAGTTGCGCGCGAGAGAGGCCTTGCTTGCCGAGACTGGAAAGATCGGGAAATCGCAGCCATAACGCTGGCGGGCCAGCTGGCCCATGTTGTCGATGATCACGCTCACTTCTTCCGGGCTGCGAAGATCGCAGCGCTGGAGCACGAAAATCACATTGCGCATCCAGTGCCTGTGAACCTTGTCCAGAAACTGCCAGGCCGACATCCCCTGGGGATTGGTGGCGCTGAAGACGAAGATGACGAGATCGGAAACAGGCACGAAGCGCTCGATGATTTCCTGATGCTCATTCTCGATGGCATCCGTGCCGGGCGTGTCGACGATGTGGAAATCACGCAGAAACTCGGCGGGCACCTGCACCTCATCAAGCGTCGGCGTGACCGGGGTGACGAGGTGCTCCGGCCCGTGTTTGAAAAACAGAATCTTGCCCGTCGTCGGCATCACGCCGGTGCGTGAAAAATCCTGTCCGAAGAGTTCATTCAGGAAGGTTGACTTACCCACGTTCACCTCACCCACGACCACAAAAACGAAGGGCTCCTTCAGGCTCGAAACCAGATTGTCCGCGATGGCCACCGACTCATCATCAGCTCCGGAATCGCGCAACAGCTCCCACAGCTTTGCCAGCTCCTTGTCGAGCTGTGAGCGCAGGTAAAAATAGGTCT
This sequence comes from Verrucomicrobiaceae bacterium, assembly GCA_947477755.1. Taxonomy (GTDB): domain Bacteria; phylum Verrucomicrobiota; class Verrucomicrobiia; order Verrucomicrobiales; family Verrucomicrobiaceae; genus Prosthecobacter. Next base: position 2,190 of record CANJVS010000536.1, read on the forward strand.
CGCCGATCATGGGGAAATCATCATGGGTGCAGGATCAAAGATGAAGACCGGGCCTGATTTCGCCAACCGCCGCGCGAGTGATCGCACCTTGGTAAACCCCTCACGCCCCGGCCGGCATCCCTTGTCCCGGGCTGATCACTGCGGCAGTGGCGTCGGATCTTTGTCTGTCACCGGCAGGGCTGGACGGATCACCACTCCCACCGGCATGTTGGCCTTTTCCATGTTCATGAGCTGGCTCACGGTGACGAACTGGTAGCCCTTGGCCAGCAGCTGATCAAACATGGATGGCATGGCCTGGATGGTCGGCGCATGAATGTCATGGGAGAGCATGATGGCACCGGGGTGCGCACCATTGACCAACCGGCTCGTGACCACGGATGAGCCCGGGCGGCGCCAGTCCTGGGGATCCACCGACCACATGATGGTGGGGTAGCCAAACTCGGTGAACATCAGCTGCTTGATCCGGGTGTTGATGGCACCATAAGGCGGGCGGATCAGATGCGGGCGGTAATTGGCGGCGGCGACCAGGGCATCCTCACTCTGCTGGAGTTCGCTGCGGATCTGCGCGTCCGAGCGGCTGGTGAGGCTGCAGTGGGTCCAGGTGTGATTGCCGATTTCATGACCTTCGGCGAGCATCCGCTGAATGATCTTCGGATAGGCTTTCGCGTTTTTGCCGATGACAAAGAAGGTGCACTTGATGTTACGCTCCTTCAGGATGTCCAGCAGCTTGGGGGTCAGGGTCGGGTGCGGGCCATCGTCAAAGGTCATGGCCAGCACCGGCTGGGTGATGCTGACCTGCGAATAGCTGATCTTGGCACCGGCTGGAGGCACATTGGGCAGGGAGGACGGGTTGTTCAGCCGCCCGGCCAGAGGATTGCCCTGGGC
>CANJVS010000537.1 GCA_947477755.1 Verrucomicrobiaceae bacterium
CCGCCGCTTCCTTGGTCTCAGGCGACGGATCAAAGACCGGCGCATTCTCATGCTCCAGCGTGATCTCGGATGCCAGCTCGCGCTTTGCCCGCCGGGTGTCGCTGCGCCGCAGGTCCAGGGCGATGGTGCGCACCGCCGCATACAGCAGCGGCACATTCTCCGTGTCACCGTCCGGAAAGCGCCGCCACCAGCGCACAAAGGCCATCTGCACCACATCCTCAGCATCCGCCGCACTCGGCGTGAGCTGACGCGCATACAGCACCAGATTCGGAGCGATCTGGTCGAAGCACTGTTTCCAATTGAAGGCGGCGGACATAGGGGAAGCCATTGACAACGGCTTAACGCCGGATGGCGAAAAATATGTGTGTTCCGGCGCGGAAATCGTTCATCCTGCGCCGCCTCATGAACTACCCGCTCACCTTTCGCTTCAAGCTGCTTGCCTTTTCACCGCAGATCTATGTCGAGGACGCCGCAGGCAAAACGGTCTGTTACGTGAAGCAAAAACTCTTCCGCCTGCGCGAAAATGTCGAGGTCCACACCGATGAAACCCGCCAGCAGATGCACAGCACGATCACTGCCGACCGGATCATCGACTGGTCCGCCCGCTACACCTTCCGTGATGCCTCGGGCAACGTGATCGGCTCCATGGGCCGCCGGGGGATGCGCAGCCTCTGGAGCGCACATTACGACGTGTTCGGCACCAGCTCCACCATGCCCCTTTTCTCCATCCGGGAAGAAAACCCCATGGCCAAACTTCTCGATGGCCTTTTGGGCGGCCTCCCCATCATCGGCCTCTTCACAGGTTTATTCCTTCATCCCAAATACCTTGCCACCCGCTCCAACGGAACCCCCGTCATGCGCCTAACCAAAGAAGCCGCGTTCTTCGAGGGCCGTTTCCTGCTCGAAAGACTCGGTGACATCGAAGAAGGAGAAGAAATGGCCATCATCCTTTCCTATCTCATGATGAACCTGCTGGAGCGCAGCCGCGGCTGATCGAGCAGACAGGAGATTCAGGGCTCCCATTCCAGTCACCCAGCCGTGCGGACAGCTTTTCCATCCAGCTTTCCAAGTGGTTTCCTTCCCTGTCCGGTCTTCTCACCCGAAAGCTTGGCGCAGGAGTTGAGAGCTGAGTGATTCAAAACTCAACTCCTTGAGTCTTCCGGCTTCCTTCACGCTCCCGATTCCGGAAGAAGCATGACATAATTTTCACCCTGGCGCCCCATCTCTTGTTCGCTTTTCGATGAGCCCTGTTCATGCTGCCACAGCTCCAATACCGATTTTTTTGACCGCTCTATGCCCGCCTCCACTGATTCGCCGACCAGCAACAAATCCTTCCTTCAGCGCCTGATGCCTCGTTCTGTTCTCGGCAGAGGTGCGGCGGCCATTTTTGTGCTGTTTCTCAGCATTGCGCTGATCACCCGTGTGGCACTGCTGCTTCAGGCGCGTCATGATGCCGCCTGGGATGTCACGCTGGTCAGCTCTTTTGTCTGGGGTTTTTGGTTTGATGTTTTGGCGGCCTTCTACTCGGTGGTGCCGTGGTTCCTGCTCACGCTGCTGCTGCCAGTCGCCCTGTGGCGCAGCAAAGCCGCGCGCTGGGTGGTGACGGTGCTTCTGTTTCTCTACACGGTGGTGTTTATCTTTGTCAGCGTCTCGGAGTGGTTCTTCTGGGACGAGTTCCAGGTGCGGTTCAACTTCATCGCGGTTGACTACCTCGTTTTCACGCAGGAGGTGATCGACAACATCCAGCAATCCTACCCGATGCCGCTCATCTACGCCGGGCTGGCGCTGGCGGGCATGGGTGTCATGCGGCTTGCCTGGAAGATCGGCACCGTGCGCTGGGTCTGCGAAGGTGATGCGGCATGGAAGATGCGCATCGTCCCCACCGTGGGCATCGCCGTCATCGTGGTGGTGATTTCCAACGTCTTCTCGCAGTCGCAACTGCCGCGTTTCAGCGACGAGTTTAATCGTGAACTGGCCAAGGATGGACACTACGCCTTCTGTGCAGCGTTCTGGGAAAGCGAAATCGACTACGAGCGCTTTTACCTCAAACAGGACATCGGCAAGGCGCTCGCCCGAGCCAAGGAACTGCTGACACTGAGCGACACGCCTCCCGCCAGCGCCGACCCGCGCGATCTGCGCCGTGTCATCAAGCACGAGGGGCCGGAGAAGAAGCACAATGTGGTCTTCATCTCCGTGGAGAGCCTCAGCGCGGCGTTCATGAGCCACTTCAAGGTGAACTTCAAGATGAGGTCCTACCTGACGCCGAACCTGGACCGTCTCGCGGATGAGGGCATCCTCTTCACCAATCTCTACGCCACTGGCACCCGCACCGTGCGCGGACTGGAAGCCCTGACGCTGAGCGTGCCGCCCACTCCGGGCCAGTCGATCGTCTGGCGTCCGAAAAACACGAACCTGTTCACGGCGGGATCCGTTTTCCGCAAACGTGGTTATGACACGAGCTACCTGTATGGTGGTGACGCCATGTTCGACAACATGAACACCTACTTCTCGCGCAACCAATACCGCGTGATTGATCGCGGCGCGAAGACCAAGCAGGACATCACCTTCCAGAATGCCTGGGGTGTGGCGGATGAGGATCTCTTCACCTGGGCCACCAAGGAGGCCGACGCCAATCATGCCGCCAACAAACCCTTCTTCATGCATGTGATGACGGTTTCCAATCACCGGCCCTTCACCTTCCCCGCCAACCGCATCGACCTGCCGCAGGGCAGTCGTGACGCCGCAGTCAAATACACGGACTGGTGCATCGGCGACTTCCTGGAGAAGGCAAAATCAAAGCCCTGGTTCGCCAACACCATCTTTGTCGTCGTGGCCGATCACTGCCACGGCAGCGCGGGCAAGGTGGAACTGGACGTGACCAAGTATCACATCCCCTGCATCATTTGGAATCCGCAACTCATCCAACCGCGCGTCTATGACCGCCTGTGCAGCCAGATCGACATGGTGCCGACGTTGCTGGGCATGTTGAACTGGAGCTACACCACGCGCAATTTCGGGCAGGACGTCTTTTCCCCCGGCTACACCCCGGAGCGCGAGCGCATCTTCGTTTCGAA
>CANJVS010000538.1 GCA_947477755.1 Verrucomicrobiaceae bacterium
AAGTGGCCTCGGAACGTCTCGGACTGAATACGGATTCATTCGTGCTCGTGCAGCAGGTGAAGAAGACCGGTGACAAGGAGACCCTGACTGATGTGGCTGAGCTTTATGACATTGCCCCGCCGATGAAAGTCACAAGCAACGGCTACTCTTATGATGGCCCGGTTTATGATGCCGGATCTCCCGATGTGATGGGCAAGGTCGAGATCAAGGAGGACGGTGTGTACCGCCTGCAAGTTCGCGACCTGTTTGGCGGCACGCGCAATGATGCCGGCAATGTTTACCGTCTCATCGTCCGGCAGGCCTCGCCCGATTTCGCCCTCGCCTCATGGGCTGTCCACATGACGCTGCGCAATGGTGACCGCTCGGCTCTCTCCAAACCTCTGGCCTTGCGTGCCGGCAACACGATGGCCTTTGAGGTCGCGGTGATTCGCCGTGACGGTTTTGATGGCGAGATCGACGTGGGCATGGAAGGCCTGCCTCCCGGCGTGACGGCGGACGGTTTGAAAATCGCCAAAGGCAAATCCTATGGCCACATGATCATCAGTGCCGCAGGAGATGCCAAGTGCGCGTTCTCCATCGCAAAAATGTTTGGCCGCGCCACCATCAATGGTGCCACCATCACCCATCCCTGCCGTGTGGCATCGGTGGAATGGCCGGTGAAAGACGCCACGGGGGACATCCCGAGCCCGCGCCTCATGGATGACATTCCGGTGACAGTGAGCGACTCCGAACCGGCACCGATCACCATTGCCGCGAGCGAAAACAAAGTGTGGGAGGCCAAGGCTGGCGAGACGCTCAAAATCCCGCTCAAGATCACCTGGCGCAATGAATTCAACGGCACCTCGATCAAGCTCAAGGCCTATGGCACCGGGTTCGAAGGCGTGAAGGAATTTGATCTTCCCGTCAAGGCCGCCGCGCAGGAAGCGGTGATCGATCTTGCTGCCTTGAAGACTCCGCCGGGCGACTACACACTGGCCTTTTACGGGATCGGTATCTGCAAATACAGCTACAATCCCGCTGCGGTGCCGCTGGCTGAAGCCGCCCAAAAGAAAGCCGAGCAAATCGCCATCACCGCTGCGGCTGAAGCCAAAAAGATTGCGGCCACCGATGCCGCCGCTGCCAAAACCGCCGCCGAAAAGCAAAAGCAGGCCGAGGCCGCCATGGCCGCCGCCACCAGCCGCATGAAAGCCCTTTCATCCGCAGCGGCGCCTGCAGACACGGTGGACATCTTCGTCTCCGAGCCGATTCGCATCTCCGTGAAGGCCGCCACGGGCGCCGTCGCGACAACTAAAAAATGAAGGTTTACGCTCAGCGACCCGCAACCCGGTGGCTCCAGACGCGATCCGGAATCAGCATTCTTCCACAAAGACTTTCTCTCGCCTTTGGCCTGATGGTTTTTTGGCTGGCCGATTCAAGTTTCTCCCAGCAGGTCTGTCTTCCCGCGCCGCGACTGCTCACGGTGATGCCGATGGGTGGACAGATCGGCACAAATGTTGAGGTCACCATCACGGGAGAAAACCTGGAGGACGTGAGTGCCCTGCTGTTTTCGACGCCCAAGATCAATGCAAAGCCGGTCATCGGCGCAGACGGGCAGCCCGTGGATAACAAATTTCTCGTCACCATTGCGGCGGATGCGCCTGCAGGTGTGCATGACGCGAGGGTGCAGTCGCGTCTCGGCATTTCAGCCGCACGAGCCTTTTCGGCGGGCAGTCTGGCCGAGGTTATCCGCAGTCAGCCTAACAACTCGGTTGAAACGGCCATGGCGCTGAAACTAAACTCCGTTTGCAACGCGGTGACGACCAGTCGGCAGATGGATTTCTATTCGTTCCAGGCGGTGAAGGGCAGGCGTGTCGCTGTGGATTGTGCCGCGAAGGGGATCGACTCAAAACTTACCTCGGTGGTGATTATTGCCGACGCCCAAGGGCGTGATTTGGTGGCGAATCGCACGGGCGGAGCGCTCGATTTCACCGCGCCTGCGGATGGCACGTATTTGATCAAGCTGCACAGTCTCACCTTTCAGGGCGGGGCTCAGTATTTCTACAGACTGGCGCTGCAGGAGATTCCAGGCAATAGCCCCGTGCCGCGTCAGCCAGCCACGGCGGCGGTGAGCTCCATGTCCTGGCCACCGGAAGGTTTGACCGCAACGGCGCAGGCGAATGAAACGGAGCCAAACAATCAGCCCGCGCAGGCGCAGAAGATTACGCTGCCTTGTGACATCGCGGGCAGCTTCTTCCCGGCGGCCGATGTCGACAGCTTTGAGTTCTCAGCGAAGAAGGGTGAGGTCTGGTGGGTGGAGATTGGCTCCGAGCGGCTCGGTCTGCCCACGGATCCGTTCGTTCTCGTGCAGCGTGTCACGAGGACAGACGGTAGGGAGACGCTCACGGACGTGGCCGAACTGTATGACATTTTAAGCCCGATCAAGGCCGGCGTTTATGTTCCAGCCTCCTCCTATGACGGCCCGCCCTATGAGGCCGGATCACCCGACGTGCTGGGCAAAGTCGAGATCAAGGAAGATGGCGTGTATCGCCTGCAACTGCGGGATTTGTTCGGCGGCACGCGCAGTGACGCGGGCAACGTTTACCGACTCATAGTTAGGCGGGCGGCGCAGGACTTTAAGCTCGCCGCCTGGGCCGCGCACATGTCCGTGCGCCAAAATGATTTCGGCACCATCTCCAAACCCGTCGCTTTGCGCGCCGGCGTAACGATGGCGTTCGAGGTGGTTGTCGTGAGGCGCGACGGCTTCGATGGCGACATCGAACTTGGCATGGAAGGCTTGCCTCCGGGCGTGACTGCAAGCGGTTTGAAGATCCCGGCGGGCAAGGTGCAGGGCATGATATTCATCAGCGCTGACGCGAACGCCAAACCCGCGTTCTCAATCGCGAAAATGTTTGGTCGTGCCAGCATCAACGGCACCACCGTCACTCGTCCGTGCCGCCTCGCCTCCATGGAATGGCCTGTGGAATACGCCCCGAGTGAATTCCCGAAATCCCGACTTGTGGCTGACGTGCCGGTGTCGGTGACTGATTCAGAGAAGGCAGCCATCACCATGGCGGCGAGCGAAAACAAGGTCTG
>CANJVS010000539.1 GCA_947477755.1 Verrucomicrobiaceae bacterium
CCGCGCAGCCACAGGATGCGGGAGACGATCGGGTCACGGCCCGGCGCGTTGGGCTTAAGCACTTCGCCATTCCAGGAGCGGCTTTTTAAAACGGCGCCAGCCGGCAGACCATGCCCGATTTTGGCGATGATTTCATGTTTACCCAAGGGAGTGCGATTGCTTCCCGGCTTGTCGCCGATGCCAAATTTTGAGGTGGAAATGGTGAACTGCTTCTTGAGTTCGCCCGCCTCATACAGACCAAGCTTCTGGTCCTTGACGCTAACCACGACTTCCGATTTAGGCGTCGATGAACAGGCTGCCAAAAGACAAACGATCAAGCCTTTACCCAGCCGACAAATACCAGTGTGGACGGGATGGTGAGCGGGTGAATAGGAAGCGACCATGGTGGTCCTTAAAATTAATGGAAGCTAAATGATTAGCAATCTTCAAATTGGGCATTGTCACTGTCTGATTGAACCTAAAACATGTCAGATGATTGCGGTGGCGGGAGCCGTTGTTTTTGTCGAACTTCATCCTTCAACCACCATGAGAAATCCTTTCCTCTTCCTTGCACTAGCGGCCACCCTTTCGGCCCACGCTGCCACCACAGGGCCTATCCGGGTGCTCTACGTCGACGCGGATGGCAAAGAACAAACAGCAGTCGGTCCCTTGTATCATGCCATGCGTGATCTCGGGCGTGATGCGATCTGGTTTGATTACTCCAAAACAAGTCTGCCTGCCGCGAACTACGATGTCATCATCAAGGCTGGTGAATCCAAATTGGACCGTGAAAGCATTCTCGCCAAAATCTCGGCTGAGCGCAGAGCAGGCTATGAAACGTTTCTGGCTCAGCGTGATCCCGAAGAGCGCAAGAAGCACCCGCAGGTGGCCAATTATGAGATGCGTCCCGAGCCGCTCACGCTTCAGCTTCCGATGAGCGTGAAGGCCAGCATGGAACGCACGCAGGTGCCGGCTGATTGCGAATTGAAGCTCTTCGCCAGTGAGCCTGATATCGCCAAACCCATCGCCTTTGCCTGGGATGATCGCGGACGCTGCTGGGTCGTGGAGACACGCGACTACCCGCACGGCATCCATGAAAATGGCGAAGGCCAGGACAGCATCAAAATCTGCGAGGACACCGACGGCGACGGCAGGGCTGATAAATTCACCGTCTTTGCCGATAAGCTCAACCTGCCCACCGGCATCGTTTTCGCCCGCAAAGGCATCATCGTCGCCGCACCGCCGAAGTTCATTTATCTTGAAGACACCAACGGGGACGACAAGGCCGACGTGCGCGAAACCATCATCGACTGCTGGGGCATCCGCGACACACACGCCCAGGCCAGCAATCTGCATTACGGCTTCGACAATTGGATCTATGGCTGCGTCGGCTATTCCGGCATTGAAGGTTATGTCGGCGGTAAAAAGCATCAGTTCGCCATGGGCACCTACCGGTTCAAAGCCGACGGCTCCGCGCTCGAATTCCTCCACCAGTTCACCAACAACGCCTGGGCCCACAGCACCAATGACGCGGGCGATCAATTTGGTGGAACAGCCAATGGCGCGCCGATTTTCTTCGGTGGCATCCCTGCGACAGCCTATGGCGAAGGCTCTCGTGGCCTGACCGCTAAAAAGATCAACGTTGTCGACACCTGCCACACCATCACGCCAAACTTCAGGCAGGTCGATGTCTTCGGCGGCTACACCGCGGCCGCAGGATCAAATTTCATTTACAGTGATGCCCTGCCCGCCCGCTTTCAGGGCAAGGCCATGATCTGCGAACCCACCATGAAAGTCGTCGCCCTCATGGATGTCCAGCCCGACGGCGCTGGATGGAAGGCGCTCAACGACATGAATATTTACGCCAGCAGCGACGAGTGGAACTCACCCGTCCATGCCGAAGTCGGCCCTGACGGAGCCATTTGGGTCGCCGATTTCCAAAACTTCATCATCCAGCACAACCCCACTCCGAGCCTGGAACGCGGTGGCTTCGTCGCGACCACAGGCCCCGGCGGCGCGCATGAAAACGACCTGCGTGATCACAGCCGCGGACGCATTTACCGGATCGTGGCCAAAGGGGCGCCGAAAGTCGCGGATACGCTTTATGGCCGCCTCACCGGGCAGCGTCTGGCAGTCGAGAACAAGACCTTAAAACCCCATTCGACCTTTGGGATCCATGATCTGTGGACTCAGCAAGCTCTCGGCAAACTCGACGCCAAAACCCATCAGGCCGCGCTCATTTCCAATGATGCCAAACTCCGCCGCAACGCCATCCGCGCCCTCGGTAACGACAAGGCTGCGCAAGACCTCTTCTTCGGCTCCGGCGTGTTTTCCGACCCCGACCTCCACACGCGCCTCGCCGCATTCGTGAAACTCGCGGACTTCCCGACCACACCTGAGATTCAGACGCTGGTGAAAAAGCTTGCCGCTGATCCCGTGGTGAAAAATGACGAGTGGCTCGCCGAGGCCGCCAAGATGCTCGGAAAGAAGCACAAGGCCCTGAATTACAAAGAAGGTCCGAACCTGCTGCCAAATCCAGGCTTCGAAGAAATCGCCTCCAACACGAAACATCCAGTGGGTTGGGCACACCGCGACTACGGCACAAGGCCGGGCAACAAAACCGCCGAGTGGAGCATCGTCATCGATCCCAAGATGGTTCACAGCGGCAAACACGGTTTCCGCGTGATCACCCGCGAGGATGCCGACACCAGTTTCTTTGCCGACGTGCCGCTGAAACCCAACACTGATTACAAACTCAGCGCCTGGATCAAAACCCACGCCTTCAAAGGCAAGGCCAGCCTGAACGATCACATCGGTCGTGCTGAGACAGGCAAGCTCACCCGCAATCAGGACTGGACCGAAGTCGAAGTCACCTTCAACAGCAAGGACCGCCCGAAAGCCAGCATCAACCTGCTCCACGTCGGCAAGGGCGACACTTACTTCGACGACGTGAAGCTCACTGAAATCATCCTCGAATCCGAAGAGGACGCCGCCGCACTCGCGGGTGATGCCAAGCGCGGTGAAAACATCTTCTGGAATCACCCCATCGCCGCGTGCAAAAACTGCCACGTCCTCAAAAACCAGGGCAGCG
>CANJVS010000540.1 GCA_947477755.1 Verrucomicrobiaceae bacterium
AGGCGCAGTATGGCAACATCGAGGCGGTGTTCGCCTATGCCTTTGCGGCCGGTTCAGTCGTTTTCGGCTGGCTTGCCGACCGGTTTTCGGTGCGCTGGCTTTACGCGGTGGTGCTGACGATGTGGTCGCTCGCGGGATTGGCGACGGGTTTTGTGCGTGATGAGCAGGAACTGCTTTGGTGCCGCATGGCACTCGGCTTCTTTGAGGCGGGCCACTGGCCCTGCGCCATCCGCACCACCCGGGCGCTGCTGGATCCGCGTGAACGCTCGCTCGGCAACAGCGTGCTGCAAAGCGGCACGTCCATCGGCGCGATCATCACGCCCCTTATCATGACCGGACTCATGACTTCGGAGCTTGGCAGTTGGCGCGTGGCCTTTCAAACCGTCGGTGCCACGGGTTTCGTCTGGCTGATCCTGTGGTTTACCCTTGTTCGGAAATCTGATCTGCCCGCTCCGGTCCGGGTCCGGGATAATCCAGATAAAAACGCCGAACAAAGTTTGTGGAGCATTCTTTTCAGCCGCCGGATGATGGTCATTTTTGTCGTCATCGCCGGCATCAACACCACGTGGCAGATTCTTCGCGCCTGGTTGCCCAAGATCCTGCAGGAAGGACGCGGCTACACGGAATCAGAGACACTCTACTTCACCTCCGCATGGTATCTGGCGACGGATGTCGGCTGCCTGGGTGCCGGCGCACTCGCCGTGTGGCTGGGCCGGGGGAGGCTCTCCGTGCATGCCGCACGGGTCATAGTTTTCGCCGGATGCGGCGCCCTGTGCGCCTCTTGCGCCATCACGCCATGGCTCGATAAGGGGTGGGTCCTGCTTGCTGTGCTGCTGCTTGCCGGCGCGGGAGCACTCGGGGTGTTTCCTCTCTACCATGCCTTCACTCAGGACCTCTCCGGCCGCCATCAGGGCAAGATCACGGGCATCGCGGGTGTCGTCGCCTGGGTGTTGCCGGCTCAGGCACAGAAGTTCTTCGGCGTGCTCGCGGATCGCACGCACTCGTTTGATCAGGGACTCATGCTCGCCGCCTTCCTGCCGTTCATTGCCGTTCTGCCGTTGTGGTGGTTTTGGGAGAACAAATCTGATCGCACCCTCACATCCCACCAGTCATGACACGCCGAACATTTCTCCTCACCAGTGCCGCTGCGGCTGCTGCCGGTGCCGCGCCTGCCCAAGCACGCAAAAAAATTGCCCTCCTCGCCACGGCGGTGTTCGAAAAATCACATGCGCAGCATTTCATCGACCGCTTTGCGCTCGGCTATGCCTGGGGCGGGCAGTGGCGGCAGCCGCAGGTCGATCTCGTGTCGCTTTACGTTGACCAGTTTCCAGCCAACGATCTCGCGCGTGGCCGCTCAAAACGCTACAAGATCCCGATCCACAAGAGCATCTCCGACGCACTCACGCTAGGCACTGGCAAGCTCGCGGTGGATGGAGTCGTGATCATTGGCGAGCATGGCGACTATCCTGAGAATGAACTGGGTCAGACGCTTTATCCACGCTACGAATTCTTCAAAGAGGCGGTCAAAGTATTCGAAGCGAGTGGTCGCGCTGCGCCCGTCTTCAACGACAAGCATCTTTCCACGGGCTGGAGTCAATGCGCCGAGATGGTTGCGGATGCAAAACGCCTCGGTTTCCCATTCCTCGCCGGCTCATCACTGCCAGTGACGCGCCGTCTTCCAGCGATTGATCTGCCTTGGGGGACACCACTTTCTGAAAGCGTCTGCGTTGGCTACGGCGGTGTGGAGAAATACGATTTTCATGGCCTTGAAACCGCGCAGTGCATGTCCGAGCGCCGGCGCGGTGGCGAGGCGGGTGTCCGCAGTGTGCTGGCCCTGCGCGGCGAAAAAATGTGGGCGCATGCGGCCGGTCAAAAACAAACCCGGCGCCTGCTTCTCAGTGCGCTCAGCCGCAGTCACACCCTTCCAGTCAAAGAAGGTTATCCCGGCGAAGCCCTGAGCTTCGAGTGGGCGCGCCAGGCATTCCCTGATGCCTACGCCTACTTCATCGAGCATCGCGACGGTTTCCGCACCACGCTTTTCATGCTTGGTGTTCGCGATTTCAACTATGCGGGTCTCAACGCTGAAACCGGGGAGATCACCTCATGCCAGATGTTCCTGCCGATGCCGGGTTCCAGTGCAACCACGGCAGACTTTTTCAATCCCCTCGTTCATCACATCGAGGACATGGTCATCAGCAACCGCTCGCCCTATCCGGTGGAGCGCACCCTGCTGACTTCAGGCGTGCTGATCGCTGCGGTGACTTCGCTGCACCGGAATGGTGCGAGCGTCGAGACACCCGAACTCGATGTGCGTTACACTGCGCCGAAGGAATCAACCTTTTGGAGAGACTGAACACCGCCAATCCGGTTTGCGGGACGTTATAATCATCACCATCCCCCATCATGATCACCCGCCATCGTTTCCTGCTCATTGCCTTGGTTGCACTCGCGCGCATCACCGCCGCGGAGGACAAGCCCAAACCTGAGGAACTGAATGCCGCGTGGCTGGCCGAGCACTACACCAAGTATGAGCACCGCATCCGGATGCGTGATGGTGTGCGGTTGTTCACCCGGGTGTTTGTGCCGAAGGATGATTCGACACCCTGGCCGATCATCCTCACACGCACGCCTTATGCCTTGAAGCCTTATGGCACCGACAACTTCATGGATCCGTCGGGTTCATCGTTCGGCACGCTGGCAAAGGACAAGTTCATCATGGTCGCGCAGGATGTGCGCGGGCGTTACGGTTCCGAGGGCACATACATGCATGTGCGTCCTTTCAATCCGAACAAAGGCCCCAAGGATTTTGACGAAAGCTCCGACACCTGGGACACCATCGACTGGCTGGTGAAAAACGTGCCTAACAATAACGGCAAAGTAGGCATGTTTGGCATCTCGTATCCCGGCTTTTACACGGCGATGGGCATGATCGACAGCCATCCCGCTCTGAAGGCCGCCTCGCCACAGGCTCCCGTCACGGACTGGTTTATCGGCGATGACATTCATCACAACGGCGCGTTCTTCCTGGCGCAGAACTTCGATTTCTTTTACAAGTTCACGCAGAAG
>CANJVS010000541.1 GCA_947477755.1 Verrucomicrobiaceae bacterium
GATTGCCGCTGGGACTGATCGTGTTTGCCGCAGTCATCGCCGCGACAATGTCGTCGGGTGACAAACCATAAGCGCGGAGACGATCAGGTTTCACATTGATCAGGATGGTGCGCGCACTGCCGCCGAAGGGCGGCGGAGCCGAAACACCGGGCAGAGTGGCAAAGAGAGGCCGCACCATGTTCAGCGCCGCGTCCTGCATCTGGCCCACCGTGCGCGCTGGATTGTCCGTGGAGAAGACCAGATTGCCCACCGGCACACTGCCCGCATCAAAGCGCGTCACGAAAGCCCCCGGCGTGCCCGCCGGCATGAAGGAGCGCGCGCGATTCACATAGGCGATGGTCTCCGAAAGTGCCGCCGACATGTCCGTCCCCGGATGGAACTGGAGCTTCATGATCGACGCCCCCTGAATGTTCTTCGACTCCACATGCTCGATGCCGGCGATGTAGAGGAAATGGTATTCGTAGTAGTAGGTCAGGTAACCTTCCATCTGCAGCGGATCCATCCCGCCGTAGGGCTGCGCGACATAGATCGTCGGAATGCCCAGGGGCGGAAAGACATCACGCGCCATCTTTTGCACCGCAACCCAGGCACCGAGAAGGATCGCCACAACCGCGACGATGATGGACCAGGGATGACGGAGAGCGAGACGGGGCAAAGACATTGAGACGAGAAGAAAGGGAGACTAGGCGGGGCGTGGTAACTGGCGGGGCGGGGGATTCTTTCAAGCCAAACCCCCTGAAAACAAGTGGTTTGGCAAGCCCCTGCTCTTGCATCTTCAGCAACACCAGCAAAAACACACCCGCATGCCGCTGCGGTTGATCTCAGGTCATTCGGTCATGCTTCAATGGCAAACCCGGCTGCTTGCGTTCTTCGCAATTCCGTTTGTCAACTTTTGGCACCCTGATTCCGTTTCCTGCTAAGGAAGGCGCACCTTCATCGACTGCGCGCGCTTCAACCTGGAGTGGGTCATGCAGTACCTTTGATGGTCAATCATGACGTTGTGCATGGGGTCAACTCGGTGCCCCAATCCATTCCAACTTTTTCCGTCGATCACTCCCGCGCCACCACCGTGTCGTAGAGCCCGTAGTGCGACAGCCCTACATGGCTTTCGATGCCAGTGTATCGCAGTGAAGTACCAGTGTAGGACGGGGCGGAGGGTTTGGATGGGGCGTGGGTGCTGGATGCTTTGCCATGGTTACGCGGCCTCGTTCGTCAGCAAGCTCAACGATGCTGAAGGCGAGGCCGCTGAAACGCAAACGTGGCTGCAATTCGCGGTGGAGTGTGACTACCTCAAACCTGAGGAAACGCGCACTTTGTATGCGGAGTATGATCAGATCATCGCCATGCTCGTGACGATGCAAAACCAACCCGAAGTTTGGAAACTTTAGAACCTGAGCAGTCTCCCCGTCTCCCCGTCTCCCCGTCTCCCCGTCTCCCCGTCTCCCCCGTCTCCCCGTCTCCCCGTCTCCCCGTCTCCAAGTCTCCAAGTCTCCAAGTCTCCAAGTCTCCAAGTCTCCAAGTCTCCAAGTCTGACAGTCTCCCAGTCCCACCACCCCTACCCACTATGCCCTTCGACCCTGCATGGCCGAAAAATGGCCAAAACATCGACGCTGACCGTTTCCGTGGTCAGTTCGCCGGAATCATCGACCTCATCGGCAACAGCACTGGTATCAATGCCGCGCAGGTGGACAGCACAGACACGCTGCCGCAAGGCACTCCCGCGAATGCGAGTGTGGCCGTGGTGGGCAACACCCTGCACTTCACCTTCCAAATCCCGCAGGGCCAGGAAGGGCTGCCCGGACTCGTCGGCCCCGCAGGACCGGCCTTTGCGCAGGCGGTGGTGGATAGCGTGACCACGCTGAACCCCGGCGACGCCGCCACGGTGGGCGTGAGCTTTGATGGAACGAACGTGCGCTTCACCTTCGGCATCCCACGCGGGAACGACGGCAGTGACGGAGGCCAAGGGCCGCAAGGAGCCCAAGGCCCACCCTTTGCCCAAGCCGTGGTGGACAGCGTGACGACGCTGAATCCCGGCGACAACGCCACGGTGCAGACGAGCTTCGACGGCAGCAATGTTCATCTTCAGTTCGGGATTCCACGTGGCTTCCCTGGCAACGATGGCGGCAGTGGGCCGCAGGGTTCGCCGGGCGAGGTGTCGAATGCACAACTCAACAGCGCGGTCAATGGGACGAGTAACAACAGCAATGCGGTGAGCATGCTCGGCATGACCGTGAGCGATCCACCGACCCAAGGTGAGATGCAGGCCATCGCCAGCAAGCTCGATGAACTGATCCTGGCGCTGCGGCGGTAGTCTGCTGCGCCGGTGGGCGGTTGTCTGTGAGCGGTTCCAGACTGCCTACCGAATACTGACCACTGGTTACCGGTTGGCGGAGCGCTGCGGCGCTAGAGTCAGCCAAAGATGAGATGTTTGGCGAGACCTGCTACCGCGCAGGCACCGATGACCGGCATGAGGCCGATTTTAAAGCGTTGCATCGCGATGAAGGCCCCGATGGCAAGCACTGCGACGAAGCCATCGATGCCACCGCTCTCGGGCCACAGAGCGTGCGTGGCAAAATTCACACCGAGATTGAGAATGACGCCAACCACGGCGGCGGTGATGGCCGTGAGAGCGGCGCTGAGGCGGGGCTGTTCACCGAGTTTCTCGATGTGCGGCGCACCGAGAAAGATGAAGAGAAAACAGGGCAGAAAGGTCGTCCAGGTGGTGATGGCGGCTCCGAGGGTGGCCCCGGCCAGCGGGGTGAGCGGGCCGGGGTGCTGCCAGCCACCGACAAAGCCGACGAATTGCAGCACCATGATGAGCGGACCTGGCGTGGTCTCGGCCAGGGCGAGACCGCTCATCATTTGAGGATGCGAAAGCCAGCCATGAGTCTCGACAGCCTGCTGTGCGACATACGGCAGCACGGCATAAGCACCGCCGAAAGTCACGAGCGCAGCCTTGCTAAAAAACAGGCCCTGCTGCGCCTGCGTGCTGCTCCAGCCGAGCCATGCCGCAATGGCAAAGACCGGCAGCCACCACAACCCAAGACAAAGCGCAGTGATGCCA
>CANJVS010000542.1 GCA_947477755.1 Verrucomicrobiaceae bacterium
AGCCATGATGGCTGGCGGGATGCCGCTCGTTTCGGGTCCATAGACGAGATAGAGCTCTGCATCACTGTGCAGATCGGCTTCCCAGTAGGTGCCCTTGCCCTGACACTCGATGAACATGAAGCGCGCCGCCTTGCAGGCCTGATCACGCATTTGTTCCCAGGAGTCCCAAACATGCACATCCACCTCCGCCCAATAATCGAGGCCGCTGCGCTTGAGGTACTTGTCCTCCAGGCTGAACCCCAGGGGCTTGATCAAATGCAGCCGTGCTCCGGTGGCGAGGCATAAGCGGCCCACGGCACCGGTGTTGTGCGGGATTTCCGGCTGGTAGAGGACGATATGGAGCATGGTTCAGCCCGTTAGGCTTTCAGCGCCCATTCGAGCAGGGCCTGAGCATCCCTCCACACGCCGCCTTCGGTGTCATTGAGGACGACGACGATACGCCTGCGGCCATTGCGCTCACCACTGGCGACAAGGCAGTAACCGGCGGCATCGGTGTACCCGGTCTTCATGCCATCACAGTAGCTGCTACTACGCAGAACGCGGTTGGTGTTGGCGAGTTCGGTGACTTTGCCGGATGGCCATTTGAAGGTGTAGCTCCGGAGTTTCACGATTTCCCGGATGTCAGGCAGCTTGTCACAGGTGCGTGCGATGACGCTTAGATCGCGCGCGGTGCTGTAGGGCTCGTCGCCGTCCCTTGAAGGCAGGCCGTGGGGATTCACGTAGTGGCTGTTTTGTAAACCGAGTTCCTTGCACTTGGCATTCATCTTGGCGGCGAAGGCTTCGACGCTGCCGGCATTGTCCCGGGCAAGCACCTGGGCGATGTCATTGGAGCTTTTCACGAGCACCGCCGTGAGGAGTTGCCGGCGCGTGTACTGCTCGCCTGTCTTGAGGCCCAGGCGAACGGGAGCGCACTGGGTGTCGCTCTGTTCCACGGTGATGGTTTTATCCAGATCCCCGGCTTCCACGACAAGCAGCGCGGTGAGCAGCTTGGTGGTGCTGGCAATGGCGCCGCGCTTGTCGGGATTTTTTTCAAAGAGCACCTCATCCGCTGCGGCATCGACGACAATGACGCGGTCGGCACTGATCTGGGGAATGGGGCCGCGCAGTTGCTTGATCTCGATCTCGCGGCGTGCGCGCTTGGTTTTTTCGACTTCTTCAGCAAGCTGCTTTTGCAGGAGTGCCACGCTGTTTTGCTTGGCCAGCAGGTCGAGCCGTGTGCCTTCGAGAATTTGTTTTTCCTTGGCGATGGTGGCCTCACGCCGCTGCACGTCAGCCTCTTTGACATTCACTTCTTCTTCGCGCCATTTGAGTTTGGCTTCCCGTTGGGGATCGTCACAGCCGGTCAGCACTGTCATGGACAGCAGGGTGAGCGAGAGATTTCGAAAGGAGTTCACGGAAGACTTCATGTCACAGTTCGGCGAGGAGTTCTTTCAGGCGGGCGGCGGGCCACTGACCTGGGGCATTTGATTTTCCGATGTAGCCGTAGTTCAGCAGGCTGCCGCACTTGGCAAGCACCAGACGTGAGATGCGGCCCCACGGCCCCATGCCCATGCAGGAAAGGCGGAGCCGGTGTGCTTCTGACGTGATCTGAATCAGCCGGGTGAGATCGGCGGGAGTGTTGATAAAGGTGGCCAGTTTCACGCCATCAAGGCCGGCAGGCTGGGCAAAGCTGATGGCTCCGCGCAGGATCTCATCACCCGGCGTGGCCTGGAAATCATGGAAGGAGCCGATGACCTGAATGCTGCGCGCATGGGCCTTGTCGATGATGGGCTTCATTTCCATGGCGCTGCGCAACTCAATGTCCACCAGCGCGGCGAGATCGAGCATCGGCTCGAGGAGTGCCATGCGTCCGGCGGCATCCTCGCTGCCCTGACCGCCTTCGGCCGGATGCCGGGCGGTGAGCAAAATGGGCAGGCTGTTGCCGGTCAAAGCCTGCCGCAACTCGGCAGCGGGCATTTTCAGCGTGTCGAGACGCAACTCAATCAGATCGCAGGTGGCCTCCCTTTCGTCGGGGCTCATGCCAGTCCATACCTCAAGCGTGGCAGAATCCGGGATCACCCCGACCGTGAGTGGCCGGGTGGAGTGCAGGGGATTCCGGGTCGAAACAAGTTGTGCCATTTAGAGTGTCCTATCTAGTCGTCGCTATATACCAATCAAACCGGAGCGCTAGCTTCGATTATGGTTGGCTGCCAATAAGAAATCAATTCGCGGCTTCCCGGGATGCCTGGGCGCACCTTTTGTCGTGGCCGGCTCACTTTGTTTGTCGCCTGACCGCGCCAGGATTTTGGTGATGACAGGCCCTGTTGTGTGGCATGTTGCCGGAAAATCCTGCCGATGCCAACCCGGTCGCATTGTCCGGTCCATCCAATCTTCTCCATGTCCCGCTCCCTCATTCTCCTCACGCTTTTGCTGCTCTCGGGAATCATCATTCCCTTCATGATCTGGGGGGAACGGTTTGATGCAGTACTTAGTCTGGATGGCTCGCGCGCCTGGATGGCTGCTTACGGCGACTGGGCCTGGCTTGCCGGCGTGCTGCTGCTGGTTGCTGACATCGTGCTGCCGGTGCCCAGCACCATTGTCATGTCCGCTCTCGGTCTCATGTATGGCTGGTTGGTTGGTGGGCTGATCGCCGCCGCCGGATCCTTCTTATCAGGCATCGTCGCCTATCTCATGTGCAGTTGGTTAGGTCGTCCGGCAGCCCGCTGGATCGCGGGTGAGGATGGATTGCTCAAGGGTGAGGAACTGTTCGCCACTCATGGCGGCTGGCTTGTGGCCGTGTCACGCTGGATGCCGGTTCTTCCAGAAGCCGTGGCCTGTCTTGCCGGTTTGGTGCGGATGCCCAAGCGTGTGTTTATCTTTGCCCTCGCTTGTGGTTCTTTGCCTGTCGGCTTTGCTTTTGCGGCGGTTGGAGCCCTCGGAAACACGAGTTCCAGCGCCGCGATTGCACTGAGTGCCGTGCTGCCCGCCATTCTCTGGCTTGCCGCTAGATTTTTGGTTAGGAAGTTGGATCGGATGAAGAAGTGAAATCATCCAAAATCTGAATTTCCGAAATAATCGGGAATTC
>CANJVS010000543.1 GCA_947477755.1 Verrucomicrobiaceae bacterium
GCACGGCAACGCCATCACACTCAGCCGTGACCTTTGGAATCGTGGTGTTCGGGATGCCGCCACCCTGAAAAAGCTCATCCGCAGCACCAGCTCAAAGCAAATTCAACTTTGGCATGGTGTCGCGCTATGCCTCACACAATTTCATGATCCGGCGATGGCTGATGAGCGGCGGCATCAACCCCGATCAAGATGTCCGCCTCGTCGTTCTGCCGCCCACGCAGATGGCCGCCAATCTCGCCGCCGGCCTTATCGACGGTTACTGCGTCGGTGAACCCTGGAACTCAGTCGCCGTCGAAAAAGGCATTGGCTGGGTCGTCGCCACCAGTGAGCAACTCGCACAGGATCATCCGGAAAAAGTCCTCCTCATGAACGAGAGCTTCATTGAGCGGCACACTGATCAGGCGAGGGCGATCACCGCCGCTCTTCGTGAAGCCTGCGCTTTTTGCGATGTCAGTGACAACCGTGTCGAAGTCACACGAGTGCTGGCCAGAAGCGGCTATTTCACAGGAGAAGAGAAGATCCTCAGGCAATCGCTCATCGGCCCCTTTGATCTGGGTACAGGAAAGAGTGCAGATGCCGCAAACTTCCACATTTTCCACCGCCGCAATGCCAATGAACCCACCAGCGAAAGCGGACGCTGGCTTCTGAGCGAGTTCATCACACACGGCCTGCTTTCGCCCTCACAGCGCACTGAAGCCACTGAAGCTCTGCGCGAATGCTGGACCTCCAGCGCCCTCACTTTCCCTGAAACAGCCGCCGCCAAGAAACCCAGTAAATCCAACAAACGCGCCACACCTGCCCTCGCATGAAAACACTTGAAAAAAACACCCTCTCACGCCGCACCCTGATCCAGCGCTCGACAGCCGCCGGCCTCGGCGCGCTTCTTTCCGGCCTTCCAAAAGGCTGGGTCGGCTCCGCCTACGCAGACGACTCTCCTGAAACAGCCGACATCAAGCTCGGCATCATCGCGCTCACCGACTGTTCCAGCATCATCCTGGCTCACGAAAAAGGCCTCTTCAAAAAATTCGGCATCCATTCGACCGTCAGCAAAGGCGCAAGCTGGGCCGCGATTCGAGACTCGCTCACCAACGGCGACATTCAGGCCACGCACATGCTTCTGGGCATGCCGATTGCCAGCACGATGGGCCTCGGCGGCGCTCCAAAGAAGCCGATGATCGCGCCTTTCATTTTAAACCGGAACGGACAGGCCATCACGCTCGCCAACTCACTCAAAGGCAAGGTCGCCGCTGATCCGAAAGCGCTGAAACCCTTCGTCGATGAAGCCAAAGCCAAAGGCACACCCATGACTTTTGCCATGACGTTCCCGCCGGGAACGCATGCGATGTGGATGCGCTATTACCTGGCCGCAGGCGGCATCAATCCCGGCAATGCGGCCGGTGCGGATGCCGACGTATCCCTCATCACCGTCCCGCCTCCGCAGATGGTGGCTAACATGAAGGTTGGTAAAATGGACGGATTCTGCGTCGGTGAACCTTGGAACGCCAAGACCATTGCCGAAGAGATCGGCTTCACCTCCATCGCCACGCAGGGCATCTGGAAAGACCATCCTGAAAAAGTCTGCGCCTTCACCGAAGAGTTCGCAGCTAAGAACCCAAAGACCGTCAAAGCCGTGATGAAGGCTTTGCATGAGGCGGGCGTGTGGCTCGATCAAATGGAAAACCGTGAAGAGCAGGCACGGATCGTCAGCGCCGCCACCTACATCAACTGCCCGCCGGAAACCATTCTCGGACGTCTCATGGGCAAGTATGACATGGGCGACGGACGCAGGATCAAAGACCCCGATTACATGATCTTCAGCGACCGCAACTGCAACTACCCGCAGGCCAAGTATGCCAAGTGGTGGCTCACCCAGCTTCGTCGCTGGGGCTTCGTTGAGGGAGCTCCCGACTATGAGGGCGTCGCCAAGCAAGTCATGCGCGCCGACCTCTATGAAGAAGCCATGAAGGAAATCGGCTACGTCCACGGCGGCGCCGATACCAAAGCCGAAACACTCTTCGACGGCGTCACCTTCGATCCAACGGCCGATCTCGAAGCCTACGCCTCATCCTTCGCGGTGAAAACGCTCAAAGCCTAACCATCCATTGCACGCCGCACATGCACCTGATCCAACGCTACAAACTCGACTCCATCCTCCTGCCGCTTGGCGCGATCCTGGTCTGCTGTCTTCTCTGGTATGTCATTGCCGGGAAGTCCGTGACCTCGACAAAAAAGGACAGTTGGGGTGACACCGTGAAGGTGACGAAACGCCAGGGTATCTCAGCCGACCTTCCGACTCCTGTCGAGACATGGACGGCGAGCAAACTCTACGTTACCGAACCCTTCGCGAAACGTGGCGAGTTGGATCAGGGCATCCTGCGCTTCACCTGGATGTCACTCGTGCTCGTGGCACAGGGCTACTTCATCGCCCTCGTCATCGGCACACCGATCGGATTCTTCCTCGGTCTGTCGAAGAAGTTCACCACCGCCTTTGATCCCATCATTCAGGTTCTGCGGCCTGTTTCGCCACTCGCGTGGCTGCCTCTTGGAATGATCCTCTTTAGCGGCGTCAAAATCGTCAACAGTGACGGGCGCACCACCTTCGGCGCCTCGGATGCTGCCGCTCTCTTCACCATCGCCATCTGCGCCATGTGGCCCACGGTCATGAACACTGCCGTCGGCGTTCGCGCGGTTCCGCAGGATTACCTGAATGTCGCCAAAGTGCTCAAGCTCTCGAAAAACAAGACGCTGTGGAAGGTACTCGTCCCAGCCACCCTGCCCTACATGTTCACGGGTTTTCGCTTGAGTCTCGGCATCGCCTGGCTGGTCATCGTGGCGGTTGAAATGCTCACCGGCAGACCCGGCGTGGGCGGTTTCCTCTGGCAGCAATACAACGCCAACAGCTACGCCCATATCATCCTCTGCATCCTCACCATCGGCGTCGTCGGTTACGTGTTGGACCGCCTGATGAGCGTTATCGAATCACGGTTCAAAACCGCTTGAATCTCCACACACATTCCGACATGCCGTTTATCGAAATCAAGAACGCATCCAAGGGCTTTGGGA
>CANJVS010000544.1 GCA_947477755.1 Verrucomicrobiaceae bacterium
GCCTGACGCGGGGTCAGCACCTTGGTGGAGACCACGGTGGCGATGGCGTTGGCGGTGTCGTGAAAGCCGTTGATGTACTCAAAGGCCAGCACCACCAGCAGCACCACAAAGAGGAGGAGCAGAGCGGAGGTCATACGCGGCGCTCAGGAATATTTGAGGACGATGTGGGAGACGACGTTGCCGGCATCCCGGCAGCGGTCATAGACCTTTTCCATGAGATCGTAGAGATCCTTCAGGTAGATGACGGAGACGCTGTCATGTCTGCCGGAGTAGAGGTCACGCAGGGTTTCGAGCATGAGTTTGTCAGCCTCTCCCTCGATGAATTGCAGTTTGGCGTTGTGGTCTTTGACGCGCTCCAGATGGAGCTTTTTACGCAACTCCTGAACGATGGTGACGACGGTGTCCGCGGCTTCCTGCATCATCTTGAGGTGCTTGGAGAAATCCACGCCCTGCAGGCGGTCCGGGGCGATGATGATGCGTTCGGCGATTTTTTCGAGTGTCTTCGGGATCTTGTAGATGGCGTTTGCCAAGGCTTCGACATCTTCGCGCTCAAGGTCACTGACAAAAGTGCGGCAGAGAGCCTCGTCGATTTTTTCGGTGGTCTGCTTGTTCTTGCGGCGTGAAAGAATCAGGGCATCCAGCGAGCGGTCGGAGGCCGGCTGGGAAAGGAGCTGGTTCAAGGCTTGAACGCTGAATCTGGCCTCTTCGGCACTGGCTTCGAGCAGGTCATAAAAGACATCCGTTTTGCCGAAAAACTTTTGCAGGGAGATCATAGGAAGGGAGAGGTTGGTGAGGCGGCGAAGTCTGACGACAGAGGGCGCTGGATGTCAAGTGACGAACCTGACAGGGCAGGGAACTCAGGCGGCGGGCATCGCCTCGAGCTCCTCAGTGGCTTTTTCCCAGGCTGCGGTCTGTTTGGCGATGGATGGCTCGAGTTTCTCCAACTCTTCACTGAGGGCGCGGAACTTCACGGGATCGGCATATGTGGCGCTGTCTTGCAGCAGGAGAACGATCTCGTGCTTGCGCTTGTCCATGGCGGCCAGCTCGGCTTCGATTTTGGAGACCTTTTGCTCCACCTCCTTGCGGCCCTTGCTGCGTGCGTTTCGGGCATCGGCCTCCTGACGGCGCTGCTCTTTTGATTTTGCCGGTGAGGCGGGCGCGGTGCTGCCGGACGGCTTTGATTCCCATGAGACGGGCTGACTGTTGGTTAGGCTGGCGGTGAGTGCGTGACGTGCGGAGGAGGCCTTGGTCTTGTCGAGGAAGTATTGATAATCACCGGCATAAGGGGTGATCACACCGCTGGCGATGTGGATGACGGTCTTGGCCATGGCGCGGATGAAGTGGACGTCATGGCTGATGAAAACCAATGTGCCCTCATAGTCCTCAAGCGCGTTGATCAGGGCGTCGATGCTGCCCATGTCGAGGTGCGTCGTGGGCTCGTCCATGAGCAGGAGATTCGGCGGATCCAGCAACAGACGCACCAGGGCGAGGCGGGACTTTTCACCGCCGCTTAGGATGCCCACGGGCTTGAAGACATCATCGCCCTGAAACAGGAAGGAACCGAGCAGCGTGCGGCAGAGGTTTTCACCGGGACGGCTAGGCAGATCCATCGCGGACTGCAGAACGGTGTGCTTCATGTTCAGCACGTCCCCGCGATACTGGGCGAAGTAGCCGAGCTTCACATTGTGACCGAGTTCATGCTTTCCACCCTGAGGCTTGAGGGCGCCTGCGAGCAGCTTGAGCAGGGTTGATTTACCCGCGCCGTTTGGGCCCACGAGCACGATGCGCTGACCGCGCTCGATCTCGAAATCGAGTCCCTGATACACGGGCTTTTCGCCATAAGCGAAATCGAGTCCCTTGAGTGCCATCACTCGCTGACCGCTGCGCGGTGGCTGTGGAAAACGGAATTTCACGGTCTTGGCCGCCGCCACGGGGGCGTCGATTTTTTCCATGCGCCCGATCATTTTCAATTTGTCCTGGGCGCGGGAGGCGAAGTTGGCCTTGGCTTTGAAGCGGTCCGCCCACTGCTGCATTTTGGCGATTTCGCGCTGCTGATTGTCATAGGCGCCCTGGAGCTGGTCTTCGCGGGCGGCTTTCTCACGCAGGTAGTCATCGTAATTGCCACGATAGCGCGTCACCTTGCCGCGACCGATTTCCAGGATGGTGCCGGTCAGGGCATTGAGGAACTCACGGTCATGCGAGATCATGAGGATGGCTCCCGGGTAGCTTTCGAGGTACTCCTGGAACCAAATGAGGGATTCGAGATCAAGATGGTTTGTCGGCTCATCGAGCAGGAGCAGATCAGGCTCCTGGACCAGCAGTCGGGCCAGATGGGCGCGCATGACCCAGCCGCCGCTGAGTGTGCGGGCATTGCGATCGAAGTCGCTCTCGCGAAAGGCCAGGCCTTTGAGGATGCGCTTGGCCTTGGGTTCCGCCTCCCAGGCGCTGTGCTCATGGACATGGCTGGTGGCCAGTTCCAGGACGGTCATGTCGTCCACCGGGGCGCTTTCCTGCGGCAGGTAGCCGAAATCGAGCCCCTTTTCCATCGTCACCTGACCGTCATCGGGAATGGTCTCGCGCAGCAGGAGGGAAAACAGGGTCGATTTGCCTGCGCCATTAGGCCCGATCAGGCCGATTTTTTCGCCGCGATTGATGTGAAAGGAGACGCCACTGAAAAGGGTGCGGCCTGCAAAAGTTTTACTGACATTGGAAACGGAGAGCATTGGGGCGCTTCCTGTGCGCGGAAATCATGCCGAGTGCAAGCAGACTGTCCAAACCTTGGACGTCAACGGCGGGTGGGGTGTCGGTAAAGACCAGAAAAGACGATGAAATGAATAACTGCGGTACATTGGCGCGATCCGGTGACGCCAAACCTTGTGCGATTCGTCCTGTTACTGGTGCCGCAGTGCCTCGACGGGATTCATCATGGCGGCGCGGCGGGCCGGGTAGATGCCGAAGGCGATACCGGTGATCACGGAGATGAGGAAGGCCAGTGCGGGCGACCAGATTTTCACCACGGTGGTGACCCCGGCAAAATGCTCCACGGCGATGGGAATGCCGAC
>CANJVS010000545.1 GCA_947477755.1 Verrucomicrobiaceae bacterium
AGCTGAGCTCCTTGTATTGGCCGAGCAGGGCCTCGGTGCTGGCGGTGATGTCGAAGATGAGTTGTTTGTCTCCGGATGCGAGCTTGGGCGCGCCGGTCACGGTCACACCTTTGGGTAGGCCGAGCAGGGTGGTTTCGGCTTTGCCTTCAAAGGGCTTCTTGTGCTCGACTTCCCACACGATCTGCGATTGCCCGCCACGCCGCACGGCGGCGGGAATGCTCTTCAACGCGATGTAGGGCTGTGCGACGGTGATGTCGATGAACGCACTCGATGCACGGATGCGGCCGGTGCCGAGGTAATACGAGCCTCCGGTGGTGGAGGCGGTCACGGCGAGTTGGTAGGTGCCAGGAGTGGCGGAACTGCCGGCGCTGAGCCGCAGGGCGCCTTCACTCTGGCCTGCGGGAATCGTGACGGTGGGTTCGCTTTCCACACCTGCTGGCACCCAGTCGAACTGAAATTCAACGGCTTCATCAAAGCCGGCACGGCGCGTGATTTTGACGGGCAGACTGAGCTCACCGTTCTGAGAAAGCGGAATCGTTGGTTGGCCGACATCCAGTTGATATGGCGCCGCTTCAGTGACGGCGAAGGCGTAGTGATCGACGACCAACGAGTGCCAGGCGTGGCCGCCGCTGTGGCCGAGAAACGGGAATGACTGCTGAGCGCGGCTCAGAAGCGGCGTGCCATCGGTGGCCTTGCAGGTGATGGAGATGAGCGAGGTTTGCGGTTTCGTGCCGACTTCGGCGATGAATTGCACCGGCACCTGCCGCTGGCCGGCGAGCACATGCGGGGCGATCATGCGCACGCCTTTGGGCAAGCCGTGAGCGACGAGATCGAGCTCGCCTTTGTATCTGCTTCCGGGGGCATCAATGAGGTTCACATTCACCGTCCAGCGCCCGCCCTGAGGCACGGCGATGCTGGTGAGGCGCGGGCACTCCACCATGTCGATCACGCGGGCCTGGATGAAGGTGTTGATCTCATCGCGCACGGGTTCGACCTCAATCCGGTAAACCGATGTCGGATCACCGAGGCCGCGCATGTCGGTGATGTTGATGAGGTGGTCGCCATCGGCTTTGGGTTCCCAAATGACAGCGGGATCCATCAGTTCCTTCCGTTGGATCTGGCGCGACATGGCCCACAAATCGCGATCAATGAGCGTGGCGTCATCGGCCGTGAGGTCATCGCTTTCAGCGCCTGCTTTGCGAATGCTGAGTTTTGGGTCGAGCGGCGTGCCGAGCGACCGTGCAAACACCCGCACCCGCCAGCGCTCACCGGCTTTGGTTTTGACGCGGAAGCTGTCGGAATCACCAGCGGATTCGATCCGGCCGTTCAAGGCGGATGGAAGATTCGGGACAGCGGTTTCATCGGCATCCCTGGCTTCCAGAACGTTCGGGAAGTCGCTCACGCGCATCAGCAACGACGATGGCATCGTGTCATTGAAACCAAAATCACCGGCCTGACCGGGAAGCGTGACTTGCAGCGGTTCATCACCGGAAGCGCCGCCGAGCAGGGTGGCGGAGAGCTTTTCACCCTTCATGCCGCCGGCTGGAAAAATGGCCAGCGGGCGATGATTGGATCCGATGTGCGCGAGATAATAACAATTGCCGCCGGAGTTAAAAACGCGCTGCTTCACTTCCACGCGGTATTCGCCGTCCGCAGGCAACAGGGTGCTTAAAACGGGATCTTGCAGATGCAGGGCGCTGTCGTCATTGCGGGCGAGTTCATTGCCGTTTGAATCGAGAATGCGTGCGGTGAGATCGAACTCGGAGCCGGCATAAAACTTCTCCGTGAGCCAGACGGAATCGACTTCGACCGAGAGATGCGCGCCCTTGCGGCCCGAGACGCGATAGACATCGACATCACCGACTTGATTCGTGTTCATGCGGCCGAGCACGGCGCTGTTCATCGGCACGGACTGGTCTTCCTGCGTTTCTTTGACGATGGGAAAGCGGGTGACGGCAAAGGTGCTGAGCGTGGTCAGTTCCGTGGCCGTGCGCAGCTTGAACGGGTGCAGGCCGGGCGGGCAATCGGCGTCGATCTGGAAGCGTGCCAGCACGTTGTCTTCGGTGAATCCGCCATGAATGGTGCCGCGCTGGGCGGGAAGTGAAGGAAGGGATTTTAATTCGACGCAGCGAATGCCGGGATGGTAGAAGAGAATTTCGCGCGGCTCCCTGATGAAGGCGCCTTCAAGCGTGACCTCGATCGTGGTGCCGCGCTGCCCGGCGCGCGGAGTGACAAACTCAATGTGATGCACCATCGGCCCCGCGAGAGCGGTGGAGGCAAGCAGCAGGAATGCGATCGCAGATTTGGGTAGTGAAATGAGTGGGCCGGGGAATGATTTCATTCTTGGTCGTTGTTACGATTCTTTTTTGATTCCGCCGGCCTAACTAAGGATGCCTTTCACAACTTTGCCGCCGTTGACGATTTCGATCGGCCTGGTGCCGCCAAACGCGGAGAGTTCCTGGTTCGAGTCGATGCCGAGCTGGTGGTAGACGGTGGCGAGGAAGTCTTCGAGCTTCACTTCATCGCGTGCCGGCTCGGCGGAGGTGGCGTCGGAGGCGCCGTAAATGTTGCCACGCGTGATGCCGCCGCCGGCGAGAAGCATGGAGTAGACGCGCGCCCAGTGGTCGCGCCCATTGCTTTGATTGACCTTTGGCGTGCGGCCGAATTCGGTGGTGACCATGACGAGGGTGCTGTCGAGCAGACCGCGCTGATCGAGATCGGTGATGAGTCCGCTGATCGCGTGATCGAGAGCGGGCATGTGCTCCGTGCAGGTGCCTTTGATGTCCACATGCGAGTCCCAGGAGCCATAGTTCACGCTCACGAAGCGCACGCCGGCCTCCACGAGCCGGCGGGCCAGCAACAGCCTCTCACCCACGGCTGCGGGCGCCTTTTGCTTCAGCTCGTAGCCGCGGCCGTAGAGCTCACGCATTGCTTCGGATTCATCGGCGAGCGAGAAGGCCTTTCTTGCCGCATCCGAGGTCAGCAGGGAGTAGGCGCTTTTGTAAAAGTCATCCATCGTGTTGAGCTTGTCGATGTCGGCCTCCATCAG
>CANJVS010000546.1 GCA_947477755.1 Verrucomicrobiaceae bacterium
AGTTTCGCGCACAAACGCATCAATCTCATTCCCGCCGCCATTCGTCACAGGCACTGCTGGAAGGCGCATCGGCTGCAGGGCCCAGTGCTGCTTCGGATCAGCCTCAGGCATTTCATTGGCGATGCCTGGCGTCCCGGCCGCGACCCACTCCTGCAACAGGGCGATCTGCGCCGCCGTGAGGGCCGCAGCTTCCTGCGGCATGCGTTTGTGTTCATCCGCAGCAGTGACGCGACCCATGATCAGATCCGCCGCCGGGCCGGATTTGCCGCCCTTCAACATCAACGCCACCGTGTCCAAACGCAGCCCCGCTTTCTGCTTCAGCCCGCTGTGGCACGCATAGCATTTCTGCTTCAGCAGCGGCTTGATCTGCGCCGCATAATCCACCGCCAAACCCGCGCGCGGCGCGACCGCGAACAGACCGAGAGTGAGAATGAGGAGTCGGGTGGGCATGACCGCAGCGGCTGGCAGGCCGGATCATACCTACGGTGAGGTAATGGGTGCCTTCTCATCACCATCTGAATAAAATCCAGCCGCCATGTGCTGGACAGGTTCAATCAGGGCTTGCCGGCTGCATCGCCCTTTTTTCGCCTAACAAGATATTCTTCCGATGTGGCTCTCGCAGAGGCGATCTCGGCGTCATTCAGACTGAAACCCGTGGTGCCTGACTGCATGAGATTGGTCTTGTCCTGCCGGTGCTTCAAGCCAAGCGCGTGACCGATCTCGTGGGATGTCACACGTGGCAAGGGTTCATCAAGTCCGCCGGCCACCTCCTGAAGCTTGGCCGTGTCCTTCACCACGATGGGTTCGCCGTAGTAGAAGCCATTCGGCTTCGCCTCTTTCACATAACAGACATCGATCGCCACGGCGCTCAGCCGCTGCTTCGGAATCATCGAATGCACACGGTCAAACTCCGGTTTCAACCGCATCTCCGGCGGCGCCGGCACCGCTGTCGTCGGGCCGATGGATTCGATCTCAAACTGGATGCCCGCCTGCGACCAGACCTTGTTCACTTTGCCGAAGATTCGCCGGATGTCCGGTTCAACGAGTGTCGTGTGCATCGCGGGCATGGTCTCTGACTGCATCAGATGCACCCTGACCGGCAGCGTGAGCACCGGCAGGCTGGCGGTGTTCGTTTTCGGTTTCCAATCCACTGGCAGATGCAGGGACCAGACCTCGTTTGACAGCGGTCTCGCGTGTCCGCCTGCCAGCCACAGCTTGTCTTTGAAAACAAAGACCGAGTGCTCATGCCGCGCCTTCCAGCAGGTCGTTGTTTCGAGACGCTGCCAGTCTTTGCCGTCGGCGCTGTGCCAGACATCACCAAAGTTGTCCTTCTCTTTTGACCAGCCACCAAGCACCCACAGACGGCCACGATACGCCGCCGCACTGAACCACATCCGCGGCTTCCAGGGTGCGGATGCCGTTTCACGCGTCCAGTTCACGCCATCGCCCGAAGACCACACATCATTCTTTGCATGATAGGCGGGCACGTAATTGCCGCCGCCGAGGACATACATCCTGTCGTTCAAAACCACGGCCTGATGGTAGGCGCGCGGCGACCAGCCGGCATTCGCCGTTTCGAGTTTCCACTCCCTGCCATCGGCCGATGACCACACGTCGTTCTTGAGGCTCTTCTCATCGCCAAAGTAATAGTTCTCCGTGCCGCCGAGCATCCACAGCCGGCCGTGAAACTCAACCAACCCGGCCGCCAGTCGCGGCGACCAGCCAGCGGCGGCGGTCACCTGATCCCACTTCAGGCCATCTCCTGAGGACCACACTTGATTGCTCGCCGAATGCCCGGGCAATCGGCCTTTGTGCCAGCCGCCCATGATCCACATCCTGTCCTTGAACGTGATGTTCATCGGCAGATCGCTGTGCTGCCACGGCGCGTTCTTTTCGATCAACTTCCACTCCCTGCCATCGCCTGAAGCCCACACATCACGCGGCGGTTCTTCATACGATTGAAACCAGCCGCCGCCGATCCAGAGTTGATCACGAAAAACCCATTCCGCCTGCGAATCGCGCGCCTGCCATGCGGCCCTGCCTTCGAGCATCCAGTCTGGTGCCTGATCCTGTGCCCGGCAGAGCATGGTGAACCCCAGCAGGAAGAAAAATAGTTTCATGATGTGAAGAGTTCCCGGATCGCTTTTCCGCCATCCGAGAGCGGCACGGCGACACCGTTGGGGCGTGCGATGCGCTGTGTGTCCGGGAAGCCAAGCTTGCGGTAGATCGTCTCCGCGTAGTCGTAGGGCGTGTAGAGCGCGTCCGTCACATCACCGCCCTCGCGATCCGTCGCACCGATCACGGCACCGCCCGGACAACCCGCGCCGGCAAAGGCGATGGACATCGCGCGCGCCCAGTGATCGCGACCGCCGTTCTTGTTCATGCGCGGCGTGCGCCCCATTTCAGTGACAAAACACACAAGAGTTTCCGCGAGCAGGCCGCGCTCATGCATGTCCTCGATCAGCGCGCTGAATGAGCGGTCCAGACTCGGCATCATCACCGGGTGAGGGAGGCCGTAGCGTTCCTGATTGCTGTTGCCCTGCGGACCGCCGCAGGGGCCGTTGTTGTAGATGCCCTCGTGATGATCCCAGTTCAGAAACACACCATTCGGCTGGCCGTAACCCGGCCGTTTCACATGCTCCGGCGGCTGGATGCAGGTCACCGTGACAAAGCGCACCCCGGACTCGATCAACCGGCGGCCAAGCAGGTAGCAATTGCCGCGATGATCGCGTCCATACCGGTCACGCGTTTGGTTAGACTCGCGCGAAAGATCGAAGGCATGTTTCGCCTCATCGCTGGTGAGCAGGTCGAGCGCATGCTTCGTGTTGCCTTTCATCAACTGCCCTGCCGTCGATTCCGCCACCGCGCCGACATCGAGCGATTCGAGCAGGCGATGCCGCTCCAGCAGACGCCCGCGCTCCAGGCCCTTTTGCAGTTCCAGCGAGCGCACCTTCCACTGCGGATCACTCAGGTCTTCACCGAGACTTTTCGTGCCGAGTTTCCACGGCGCGCGGCTGGCAGGTAAAAAGCCCGTGCTGGTGAT
>CANJVS010000547.1 GCA_947477755.1 Verrucomicrobiaceae bacterium
ACTTCGAGGCCAAGAACGTGATGTTGAAAGACATGCCCAAAGAACTCTGGGCCAAAACGGATTCCTTCTATTACATCATCGACGGCTTTGGCCATCCCTTCCGCTACATCAAAGCGGCGCCCACTCAGGGGGCGACTCCGAGCCAGCCTCCTCCAGCCGCGACCACGATCAACAGGGGAACCTACGACATCTGGTCCTATGCTGAAGATGAGAAAAATCTGACAGCCAATTCGCTTCAGTCTCTTACCGGCAGTGTTCAGGCCGCCAGCCGCAAGTGGATCAAAAACTGGTAAGCTGGAATTGAGCGGGAGTGGTTGAGAGACCGGACATCCGTTTAGCCTAAACCCGGAGTTCAGCGTTCATGGTTCAGAGTTGAGTGGATTCAACCTCAACGCTCAACACAGTTTCCACGTTCAGCGGGAATGACTTATGGGTACTCCCGGAGACAGAAAGTATTCCCAAAGATTCAGCAACGATCACAGATTCTCAGAAGGTGAAAACCATCTGCGGGTGCTCTGAATCTTTGAGAAATGGTTTTTCGGATGTCCCCTTATGTCATCCACTCCAAAAATGTCTGAATGGTTGTGTTTTGATCGCCAGCTCAACCGACTACTTCTGATAGATGGGTAGAAAGTGGTGATACACGCTCAGACTCAGGAGAGCCAGGGATGTGGCGTACACCGGGCCGGCGCTCTTTTCATTGCCATTGCGCGGAGACCACGAACCCTCGGCACCCTGGGCGCTTACCAGCATTTGTTCGGTCTTCTGACGTGCCGTCGCCGCATGATCACCGCCGCGCTGATACATGCCCTGAGCGTAATAATAGCAGCCGTAGTAAAACCAGGGTTCATTCACTTCGGGCGGAAATTTGATCAGCCAGTTGGATGAGCCGATCACTTCAGGCACATCATACTGCCCGGAAACTTGCAGCGAGAGCAATCCGGCCGCCGTGGTTGAGAACGTTTGGCGCCCGCCATACGGCTCGTAACTGAAGGCTGCCTCCATTTGCTTGAGCTGACCGTTGCTGTCACGCTCGGCACGGTAGCTGCGCTTGATGTAGGCGATGGCGTTGTCGATGGCTTCCTTTGGCACCTCGATGCCGCTGTTTTTCGCGGCACGCAGTGCCATGAGCTGCCAGACGCTCACGCTGATGTCGCTGTCACTGCTTGATGGTTCGTAGCGCCAGCCGCCGCGATTTGCCTCACTCTTGGGAACCTGCTGGGCGCGGATGATGAGCTTGATGGCCCGTTCCGTCATGCTGCGGACTTTCTTGTCTGTTTCCTCGCTCGCTGACATGCCGAGCATCTCGGTGAGCATCAGGGAGATGATGCCGTGTCCGTACATGCGGCTGCGATCGCTGCGGCCCAGGTAGCCGTTCTCGTCGGGCTCCACGTTATCGACGATGAATTTTAGCGCGCGTTCGGCGGCAGCGCCTTCAGGGGTTGGGTTCCCCGGCAGATGTCCCACGGATGCCAGGCCCATGATGGCGAGCGCGGTCATGGCTGCGCTATGGCTGGGCACATCACCGGGACGTGGTGCCTGATTGGTTTTCTGTTCAGAGAAATAACCTGAAGGCTGCTGCTGTTTCAGCAGCCAGGTGACGGCCTTCTCCACGGTGGCCTTCACTTGCGGGGAAATGATTTCCGGAGCCGGACCTGCGGCATGGGCCGTCGCGGTCAAAAGGCTGATCAGTAAAAGAATGGGACGTCTCATGAGGAAGCAAACGCGGTCATTTGAGCACCTTGATCAACACCTTCGAGTTCCGTCCGCTCCGGTCATACTTTTCGCGTCTGACTGCGGGAAGCGATGTCGGATCGGTGACTTGGAAGCCCATCTTTTCTTCAAAAAAGCGGAACGCCTGGGTGCTCAGAGCCACCAGAACATCACAGCCGCGCTGTTTGGCGAGGCCTTCCGCGTAGGCCACGAGTCTTTGTCCGTGACCGAGGTTCTTGTGACTGCGCCGGACGAACAGGCAGGCGAGTTCGGCCACTTTGCGCGTCTCTTCATCATATGTATGCACGGCACCGCAGCCGATGGGATTTCCATCAGTCTCCAGCACGAAGAAGTCTTTGATGCGGGCCTGGATTTGATCGCGTGTTCTGGGCACCAGCGCAGCCTCTTCCATGGATTGCTGCATCATGGAAACCAGCGCCGGCACATCCGAGGCGAGGGCTTTGCGTATCTGCTGGTAGTCATCGGCATGGATCATGGTTCCCACGCCTTCATTGCTGAAAAGCTCAGCCAGCAGCGCCTCATCCTGACTGCCATCCACGATGTGCACACGCGGCACACCCTCCTGGCAGGCCAGGGCGCCGTAGCGCAACTTTGACAGCAGATTCACATCGTGCCGCGCTTCCTTGCGCTTGTACATTTCCCGTGCGTCGGCCACGGAGAGCTGTGCCAGTCTGCTTCCGTCAGTATTGGTTAGGCCGGCCTCGGAGACAAAAATGATTTTCGCGGCATTCAGCGCCAGCGCCACTTCCACCGCCACGGCGTCGGAGTTCAGTCTCAGTGTCGCACCGCGCCCGTCGTAGCCCAGAGGCGGCAGCACGGGGATGATGTCCGCCTTCAAAAGTACGGCGAGTGAATCCTTGTCGACCCGCTCGATCCTGCCGGTGTACTCCAGGTCCAGGCCGTCGATCACGCCGGCGGGATGAACGGCGAGGGCATTGGAGACAGCCACAGGGAGTTCCAGCGCGGTGAGGTCGGCCATGAGTTCATTGCACTGCCGCATGATTGCCTCGACGGAGATTTCCAGCGTTTCCGCATCAGTCCGGCCCATGCCATCATCGCTGCTCAGGTTCACGCCGCGTTTTCCGGCAAGCATCCGGATCTGGGACCGGGCGCCAAACACCAGCACGACCTCAATGTTGAGGGATTGCAGCACCGCGACATCCTGAAGCAGGCTTGAAAAGCCGGGCTGATGCAACAGAGCCCCATCAATCGCGATCACAAAAACGCGCTGCCGGAATTGCGGCACATAGCGAAGGATGCCGCGCAGGTCTTCAAAGCGGGCGATGGGTTTATTGAGGTCGGTTTCTGG
>CANJVS010000548.1 GCA_947477755.1 Verrucomicrobiaceae bacterium
CCGGGCTTGAGCTTCAAGCCAAACAGCACGTTGTCGATCACGTTGAGCCAGGGAAACAGCGCATGCTCCTGAAACATGACCATGCGCTGCCGTCCCGGACCGAGGATGGGCTGACCATCCGTGTGCAGGCTTCCTTCGGTGGGCTTTTCCAGTCCGGCGATGAGATTGAGCAGCGTGCTTTTTCCACATCCACTGGCTCCAAGCAGGCAGACAAACTCCCCTTCTTCAACCTGCAGGTTGATGTCCTCCAGCGCGCTGACGGTCTGGCGCGAGCCGCGGTATAACTTGGAGACATTTTCCACCCGCAGCTTTGCAGGCGGCGGATTGGCGAGTTCTTGAGTGATGCTCATGCGTGCGATTTAGAATTTTGGCAGAAGGCTTTCGAGCGGCGGAATGTCTTTGAGAAAACCGACCTTCTGAGCAGCTGCGACCATCTCATCAAGGCCTGCGCGGGACACTTCGGTGTTGAGCACCACGCGCGGCAGAGCTTTGTCGAGCAGCGCATCACCCGGAGCCTTGGTGGTGAGTTCTTTCAGTTCCGCCTTGATCAGCTCGCGTGCTTCCGCGGGATGATCTTTGATCCATTGCGTGAGCTCGGCATGAGCCGCCACGAGCTTCTTTGCGAGTTCGCCGCGCTCTTTGACGAAGGCCGCGCTGGAAGCGAGCACTGTGGCAAAGGTGCCTTTGTCCTCGACGAATATTTTGGCTCCAGCCTCCTGCTCCAGGCGTGTCACCCAGGGCTCGACCGTCCACACGGCATCCAGTTCACCCTTCACGAAAAGCGCGAGCTGATCAGGATTCTGTGTTGGCAGCACGATGGCATCACCACCCGTCGTGGTGACTTTGATGCCGTGATCGGCCAGCCAGGCGCGAAGCTGCACATCCTGTGTGTTGCCGAGCTGCGGGGTGGCGATGCGTTTGCCTTTAAAATCCGCAGGCGTGTTGATGCCCGCCTTAGGGTGCACCAGCAGCGCGCTGCCTCCAGTCGCTGCACCCGCCAGAATCCGCATTTCGGTGCCCTTGGACTTGCCATACGCATTCAGCACCGGGCTTGGGCCGATGTAGGTGACGTCCAGTGAACGCGCAAAAACAGCCTCCACGGCGGAGGGGCCGGCATTGTAGGTGAACCATTCCACCGGCACGCCGAGCCTTGGCTCAAACCAGCCCTTGCCCTGCCGGCTGAGCTGATGCGCCACCAGCCCCTGGAGATGGGTGATGTTGGGGAAGTGGCCGAAGCGTAATGGCGCTTTCGGGTCGGCGATTTTTTTGCCGCATGAAACGACGCTGCCGCCGAGGCCGAGAGTCGTGAGGGAGAGGAAGTGTCTGCGATTCATCTTTTTGGTTGGGGGGATGGGGATTCAGAAGGCGTTGATGGAAATTTCGAGGTAGGCAAAATCGGTGCCTTGCGGCCGAACGGTGTTGGCGATGAAATTGCCGGGTGTGAAGTGGGCAAAACCGACGATGGCCTCCACCTTGGTGTTGAGCTGGTAGCGCGCCCGCATGTCGACCTCGTGACCCACAAAACCACCGCTCCTGCCGGTTTTATCCCGGGCATTGTTGGCCGCTGAAAAGCGGTCCGTGTTGCTCGCCAGCCAGTACCAGCTGTAGCCAATATCCATGCGCAGCTTTTTGTTCGGCGTCACCTCCAGGCGCAGTTTCGGCGTGCTGATGTTTTCAAAGTTGATGTAATCATTGGCCGACCACGGTCTGCCGAAACCGAAGAATTTTTCAAAGCGGTTGTCCTGCTTGTCCTTTGGATTGCGGTCGCCGCTCGCGTAGCCGTAAAAGAGGCTCAGGCGTGGCTTCCAGCTCTGATCAAAGGTGTAGCCCATTTCGACATTGCCGCCATAGGCCCGCATGGCGCTCGCACCGCTGCGACCAAATTGATAGACGAGATCAAAATCATAATCAAAGCCGGTGCCGCTGATGACACCATAACCACGCAAGCCAGGTGAATGCACCAACCGTTCCGCCACTGCGCCATGGGCGGATTGATTC
This sequence comes from Verrucomicrobiaceae bacterium, assembly GCA_947477755.1. Lineage (GTDB taxonomy): Bacteria > Verrucomicrobiota > Verrucomicrobiia > Verrucomicrobiales > Verrucomicrobiaceae > Prosthecobacter. The sequence continues at coordinate 1,999 of CANJVS010000548.1, forward strand.
AGCGCCAGGTAGAAAGGCTCCAGCGTGACAACGTCCGACCAGCGCCGCCAGTGGCCGATCGCGCCATACATCCACTGTTGCTCCACCGGCCGGTCCCATCCATACTTGGAGCGGTTGAGCGGCTGCACCGCCAGCAGGTCCACCTGCCAGTCATTGGTCTCCTGTCCGATGGTGCCCTGGAACCCTTGAAATGTGTTCGCCGTGTTGCGCCACTGGTTGTTGCCGATGAGCCGACGGTCGAGGAATTCAAAGTTGTGAATGCCATAGCGCAGACTCAGCGGCCGGGCGTTTCCCAGCGCATCACTGCCGAGAATACTGTCGAAATACAATTCACCATAAAGGCGGATGATTTCGAATTCATTCACGTCCCGCGTGTCGCGGTCATAGTTGCTGTTGTAGCGGCGGGAGTCCTGCATCTCCACGGCGAAGCGGAAGGGGTCGAGCAGATCATGAATACCGGCATAGGCGCGCGTGCGGTGCAGCAGCGGTTCATCCAGTCCGGCCTTGGTGCGGCGGATGTCGTCGTCGCGGTACTCATAACGGAAGCGGTAATCGAGACCGAGGTCGAGCCACGCAGCTTCCTTGATGGCATCCCAGCCAGTGTCTGGAGCATGCCGCGCATACTTTGGCAGATCCGGGTCGCGCGTCGTGCTGTAGCTTTTCGGCGTGCGGTAGAAGGTGGGCGGCTTTTTGGATTCTTGAGCTTGGCCGGATAAGGCCAGGCCGAGCAGTGTCGTGAGCAGACCTAGCACGCGGAAAACGGCAGGCTTGGGTGATGGATTGGCAATGAACATGATGGTGCTTTGAATGGGGCGTCTGTTTCTGGAGATTCAGTCAACTTCAGCCGGGATGTCAGTTTTTTTCAAAGCCGCCGTTGAACACGGTAGGCGGAGAATGATGCGCTTGGCGAACGCACTAAAGGTTCGCTGCGTAGGCTTGAAGGTTGCGGTATTCGGCGAGGATGCTTTTGACCGCCGCAACGGTGGCCTGCACCTGGTCATGCATCGGTGCCAGGGCTGGTGTTTCAAACACGATCTC
>CANJVS010000549.1 GCA_947477755.1 Verrucomicrobiaceae bacterium
AATGCCATGGAGCGGGCCATGGTCAGTGCCGCGTTGAGACTCCAGGAGCGTCTGAGTCTGGTGGCCACCGTCGTCTCTGTCTCGCCACTGATCGGGATTTTAGGCACGGTGATCGGACTGTTGGATGTGTTTGCGGGGTTGGATCCGCAGCACAAGGCGGCGCTGGTGCCGGGAGTGAGTTCGGCCTTGATCACGACGATCGCGGCGCTGGTGGTGGTGATCCCGAGCCTGGCAGGCTATAATACCCTGATGGATCGCATTCGGACGATGATTGCGCGTATGGACAGCTTTGCCTTCGAACTATGTGGAGTTTTAGGGCGGCAGTTTGTGGATCACCGGAAGGCGGATGAGGGGCGGTCAGCTTTGCAGAGTCATGGGGCGCCTGTGATGATGTCCGGCACAGCTGATGCAAACCACCACACCCGCGCATGAAAAGATTCTCCAGTCTTCATCTGCCGTGCGTGGTGGCCGAGATCAGCGTGATGTCACTGCTGAATCTGGTCCTGCTCATGCTGCTCACTGTGATCGTTCTGGTGCCGGTGATGCAGGGCGATGGTCAAGCGGGTGATTCCGCTTCGGGCAGGGCTGCCATCAATTCTGTGCCAGTGACAAGTATCGAGCTGGGGGTGGAGACCGATCTTAAATTGACGCTGGCGGGGCAGCGGATCGAGCAAGGCAACCTGATCGCCGCGCTAAAAAAGCGGGTGGCCACCGAGCCTGACCTTGGTGTGGTTGTCCGCATTCCCTCATCGCTTGCGGCTCCACGACTTCTGGAGATCATGGATGCCCTGCGTGCTGCGTCGGTTCGGCACACAGCTGTCACCGCGTTTCCTGTGACAAAATCATGAGGACTATGTTTCCCTCCGCGTATCTTCGCCTTTCGCATGAATCGCTGGTGCCGGCGCTAATTGGAGTCGGACTGCTTCATGTGCTAGTGGGCATGTTGGTCTGGTCATTCCTGCCACGAACCTTTTCGGAGGTGAACCGGTTGAATGCGGATGAAACCACCAAGCTGGTTTGGCGGACTCCGTCCGATTTCCTCATGGTGTCGCCATTCCAGCCCTCCAAAAATCCGACTCTAAATCCGGTGAAGCATTCGTCACACCCAGTGTTGCAGCGCCCAAAAGCCAAATCGCCGATCGCCGGCAAGGGTTCCAAGTCTAAGTCCCGTCCTGCGCCAAAAATGACAGAAAGCGCGTCGGATATGGCGGCCCGTTTTGGTGATTTTTCGCCACCTCCCGTGGCCTCCGAGCAGACTCCAGCCTTACCATTGGAAACGGCGGGGAAGGGGAGGCCCGCCAACAAATACATCACACTTTCTTCCGTCTCAGGCGAACAGGAGAGCTCTGCCGCCGCGCAGCCCGGTAAATCTGCTTTGAGCCAGGCTCTGCCAAATGAAATCAAGAGTGCCGCGGCAGATGTCCATGCTGGCGCGGACATGGCCGCCGTGGAGAACGCTTTGCAGCAGGCGATTCTCCGCGCATGGGAGGCTCCCCCGGTGCAATCCGTACCGTTAACCCAGCGCAGGGCGATGGTGGAAATCTCGGTGATGCGGGATGGCACGATTCAGGACGCTGTCCTGAAATCACCATCAGGCTCGCGGATACTTGATGCCTCTGTCAGTGCTGCGGCCGGGCGCGTGATGAAGATTCCTGAGACTCTTCCTTCAAGTTTCCGCAAAGAGCGCTACGTTTTGCGGGTTAATTTTCAGATCGAATAGATGAACGCCTCGCGCCTTTTTGTTTTCCTGAGCCTGTCTGCCTTGCTGGTCATGCCTGCAACGGCCCTGACGCTGCCCGGGTGGCTGCAGTTTCTGAAGCCGGCGCCAAAGAGCAGTGCGCCCAAAGTGGAGCGTAAGCGCGTCAGCATCGCCGAGTTCACCGGGGGCACCGGGGAAAGTGCACGTCAGGCTCTGGTGGAGGAACTCACCGCCGCGCACGAATTCACCCTTACGAGCGAATCGCCGGAATTCATCGTCAGCGGCAGTTCGGTCGGTGGCCGCGTGGTGGGCCGCGTGGTGAATCGCGAGGGCAAGAAATTGATGGAGCGCACCTATGCAGCTCCTGGCTTGAACGAGAATTTGAAGGCCTTTGCCGATGATCTGATCTTCGCAGTGACCGGCAAGCCCGGGTTGGCAACGAGCCGGATTGCTTTTGTCAGTGATAAGAGCGGGGTAAAGCAGGTGTATCTTTGCGATTCGGAGGGTAAGGAATTGCAGCAGGTAACGCATCACACTCATGGCTGCGTTTCACCCTCCCTGAATGCCGATGCATCTGCCGTGGCTTACACCAGCTACAAGACCGGTTTCCCCGTGGTGCAGGTGTTGGACCTTGCGCAGGGGTGGGAACGCACAGTGACTGACACCCCGGGCACCAGTTTTGGCGCGGCCTTTTCGCCGGATGGGGCTCGCCTGGCTATGGTGATGAGTTTCCTCGGCAACCCGGAGATCTTTGTCACTGACCTCGCGACTAACACCGCCGCATGCATCAGTGATACCACCGGTGCTCCCGGCAGTCCGTCCTGGCATCCTGATGGCAAGCAGGTCATTTTTTCAGACGATCGCGGCGATGGACCGCGCTTGTTCGTCGCTGAAGTGCCGGAGACCAGCCAATCCGAGGCCAAACTTTTCCGCTGGCGCACAGGCTATGACTTTTGTGCCGATCCCGAGTTCTCACCGGATGCGAGCAGCGTGGCTTTCACGGTGCGCACTGGCGGGCAACTGTCCGTCGTGGTCAAAGGCTGGCCGAATGGCCCCGCCCGCATTATCCAGGCCGGCGGTGCCTCGCATCCATCCTGGAGCCCAAATGGACGCTACCTTTGCTACACGCAGCACGGCGCACTCTATGTGTATCATTTACCTTCCGGCCAAAAACGCGCGATTCTGACCGGGCATGGCCAGATTACCGAACCACGATGGATGAAATGAATCGTCTTGTGACACACCTCTGGTTAGTCCTGCCTGTCGTCCTGCCGGCCTGCAAAAACCTGCCAAGCCTGTCCGGAGGACAAAAGGCTGACATCGTGTTTGCTCTTGGC
>CANJVS010000550.1 GCA_947477755.1 Verrucomicrobiaceae bacterium
AACATGTGAAGATTTGGGTGGGAAGATGAACGCAAATGCAAGAGCGTCTGCCGCCATCGGCAAGCGTTTGTTTATCGCCTATTGTGACTGCTTTCTGTCCGCCCACCGGCGTGTGCGGTGGTGCCGGTACGCGAACAGCAGGGTCAGATAGGCGCGCACCGCCGTTTCAGAAACGAACCAGCCCCACCACGACCGGCCAAACTGATAGGTTACCGTGTCATGCATCACACAGCCGGAACCTTCCGGCTCAAAGCGGTGCTCGTGCACGAAAAGGCGAAACGGTCCCTCGATGATTTCATCCACCAGCAGATGGGGCGGCTGCACGGTGCGCCAGCGGCAGGTCCAGTGCATGGGGATGATCCACCAGTCGCGGCAGTGCAATTCAATGAGCCGCCCCTCCTGCGCCGGGCCATCGGTCTTCAGGCTCACCAACTTCAGCGTGGGCGGCATCACTTCCGTCAGATTGTGCGGATCACTGTGAAAGGAGAACATGCGCTCAGCGCTTGCCCTGAGAGCGGTGCTGGTGTGAAAGGTGCTGGCCATGGCGTGTCAAAACTGTCCCGATTGCAGCAGCACCAGCGTGCAGGCCTGCTCGGCGCAGATCCCCACCGCCTGCAGCTTCGCGGCGAGTTCAGCATTCTCCGTGCCGGGGTTAAAGATCACCCGGCGCGGTTTCAGACTCACCAGCTTGTCTGCCAATCCCGCCGAGATGGCCGGACCCACATACAGCGTCACGGTATCCACCGCGCCTTGGATTCCGGACAGATCCGCCACCACCGGCACGCCAGCGATCTCTGCCAGCTTCGGGTGCACCGGCACCACCTCGTGCCCATGAAGTTGCAGGAGCATCTGTGCCTGGTGCGCGTAGCGGTCAGACTTGTCGCTTGCCCCGACAAGGACGACCCGCTGAGAGGTTGGCGGTTTCATGATGGGTCGAGATCGTCGTTGTCGAGATGGAAATGATGCAGCAAGCGGTGCGCCATCGGAGTCAGCACGATGCCGGTCACCGAAATGAAAACCAGCCCGCTGAAAAGCGCATACGCACTGGCAAAGAACTTCGCCCCATCATCGGGCAGATCGCCGACGGGCCCCATGCCGCCAAGAATCATCGAGGCGTCCAGCAGCGAGTCCATCCAGGTAAAGCCCGCAATGTGGTGATAGCCCAGCACGCCGATTCCCAGCGCGAACCCGCCCAGCATGGCGGCGCCTAACATAAATTTCAGCACCCGCCATAAAAAGACATGGCGCGGAGTAACGGGATCCTGGCGTGACTCGAGCATGAACCTGATGCTGCCAGTCGCTGTCCATTTGCCAAGAGAAAAGTCGGCATCACGGGGCTTGAGCTGCAAGGTGAATCCGGGAACCGGACACACCATCACCGAATCCGGCAAGCGGCACTGCCTTGCCGTTTTCAGTTCTGATTGGCCATGATATGAGGTCAGCCATTCTTCCTGCCGCAAAGAAGCAGAGTGGCAGAGGCAGCAGCGTTAGAAATCTCCGCCCTCTCTGTTTCTCCGCCCCTCTGCGGCAAACCGAAGTTGAGCGACGCGGTGAGCTTCTACTGCAGCAGAGCCGCCGGACTCGGTCTCGAGTTTTACCAGCGAATCGAAGCTGCAGAGGATGAAATCATCGCGCACCATGAGGCGCGGAAGAACGTGGGCGGGCCTTGTGGCCCATCAAAAGCTGCCAAACTAACAGTGCTGGCATGGCGTCTGTTTTTGAGCACTGCGGGGGCGGATGAGACGGCGGTTGGCAGGACGGGGAGGTGGGGCTATGGCTGAGGGGTGCTGCACGCGGTCAATACGGTTTTTACCCTCCTGGACGAGACGGATGATTACATCGTCGTGGACAAGCCCGCGCCTTTGCAGATCCATCCAGGCGGCATGAATGGAGCGCGCACGCTCTGGCATGGACTGAAGGATCTGCTTTCCTATGAGATTGCCAATGGCGGGCAGGTTTCCATCATCAACCGGCTGGACCGGGAGACGAGCGGCACGGTGCTGGTGGCGAAGCATGCCAAGGCGGCGCGCTTGTTTGGCATGGCGATGCAGGAGCGGCGGATTCACAAAACCTACCATGCCATCGTCCACGGCTGGCCGGAGTGGGAGAGCCTGGATCTGCACGCTCCGATCCTGCGCAAGGGGGAGGTGATGGAGTCGCCCATCTGGGTGCGGCAGGCGGTGCATGAGGACGGTGCCCACTGTCAGACGATCTTCCGCACGCTGCGGCGGGTGGAGCATGAGCGTGCGGGCAAGCTGGCCTTGGTGGAGGCGAGCCCGGTCACGGGCCGGATGCACCAGATCCGCGTGCATCTCAATCATCTCGGCCTGCCCATTCTGGGGGATAAAATCTACGGGCTGGATGAACGCTGTTATCTGGAGTTCATCGACACAGGGTGGACGCCTGAGCTGGAAAAGAGGATTCTGTTTTCACGACAGGCGCTGCATTCCAAGCGGCTGGAAGTGTCGGCGGAGGAGTTCACCGGGGCGTGGGAATGTGACCTGCCGGCGGAGATGCGGGCGTGGCTTGGATGATGTGCCGGCGCGATCAGAGACCGCCGAGTTCGCAGATACGATCCCAGTGGGCCTGCTCGACGGAGGTGATGGAGAGGCGGTTGCCCCGGCGCAGAATGAGCATGTCGGCGAGGGCGGGATCGGCGCGCAGCATGTCGAGCGTGACGAAAGTTTTGAAATCGGCCTCCCACTTCACATCGACCATCAGCCAGCGCGGCTCTTCCGGCCTGCTGCCGGCATCGAAGTACTCCGAGGAGGGATCAAACTGGGTGTGATCTGGATAGGCCTCTTTGACGATTTTGACGATGCCAGCGATGCCGGGCACGGGGCAGCTGGAGTGGTAAAAGAAACCAAGATCGCCGGGCGACATGGCATCGCGCATCATGTTGCGGACCTGGTAATTGCGCACGCCGTTCCAGGGCTCCGTTTTCTTCGGGCGGGCCTTGAGATGGGCAAAGGAGAAGACGTCGGGTTCGGATTTAAGCAGCCAGTGGGACATGAG
>CANJVS010000551.1 GCA_947477755.1 Verrucomicrobiaceae bacterium
GATGAATCCAAACGCGATCTTTGATTTGCTGGCCCAGTCAGGATCGCCGGCGCGCTTGAGGAAGTCGGCGGCGAGATCCTGACCGGCGATCACGACACCCCAGAAGGTGGCAAGACCCACCATCGCCAGTAGTGCGCCAAAGATCGCCCTGTTGCGCCACATCGGAGTTCCGAGAAGTTCGGAAAAGCTGCCCATTCGCGCGGCTTTGTTTTGCTTCGCTTCTTTCCATGCATCCGGCTCCTTCACGCTGACGCGCACCCAGAGCACGAGCAGTGCCGGAACGACCCCGACCAAATAGGCGCTGCGCCAGTTTGCGCCGACGAAGAGGCTTGCCGCTGCGGCGAGCCAGAGTCCGACGACGCTGGTGGCGTGGAAAATGCCGCCGGCGCGTTCACGCGCGTGCTTCGGAAACACCTCGGCAACGAGTGCCGCCCCGACAGCCCATTCACCGCCCACACCCATCGCCACGAGAAAGCGCAGCGCTCCGACATGCCAGATTTCATCGGCAAAAGCAGTTAGGCCGGAGAAGATCGAGTAAAACAAAATCGTCAACGCCATGACGGGATTGCGCCCCCATTTGTCAGCCAGTGAACTGAACAGCCAGCCGCCCAGGGTGCCGCCGAGGAGGAAAATGCCGAGGAAGCGCTCGCCCCAGATTTTCACCAGCGGGTCGGTCGCCGTCACATGCAGGAGGTCTGGCAGCATGTCCGCCCGCGTGATGTTGTAGAGCTGGCCTTCAAAGGCGTCAAAGATCCAGCCGAGAGAGGCAACAACCAGGATGAGCCACTGATAGCGGGTAACGCCGTGATACCATTTTTCGGGTGTGTTTGTCATGGGCTTGAACTGTTGCCGTTTTAAAACTGGAGCGGGAGCGTCAGGCTCATGGTTTCCCCGCGCGAATGAATTCACTTTCATTCAGGCTGCCATCGTGATTCGTGTCGAAGGTCGGGAAGCGCCGCCGCCCCTCGACCTGATCGGGAAACCTGTCGAGATACTCGTCGAGCGTGAGCTTGCTGTCGTGATTGCTGTCCTTCTGCTTGAAGATTGCGGCGCGGTCGGTGCCCGGTTTCGCGGTCTTGGGTTTGACTGCCTTGACCCGCTTGTCCTGCGGTTTGCCGGTCGCGATGACTTGATCACGCGCGCTGCTTGGTGGCAGCGATTTTTGCCACGAGAGCACCTTGGCGGTGAGCGATTTCACCATGTCCGGGTGCGCTGCGGCGATGTCGTGCTCCTCGCCAGTGTCTTTTGGAATGTCGTAGAGTTGAGCCTTGCTGCCATCATGATTGACGAGGAGTTTCCAGTCTCCATCACGGACCGCGAGCATCGGAGGTGTGTAATCCTCGCCTTGCACATTGAAGAGCCATTCCCAATGCAGCGGCTTGGTGCGCGGCCGGGATTGCCCAAGCCAAATGTCGCTCATGTCTTCTCCATCAGGATGCAGGTCTGCCGGAAGGTTGATGCCGGCGATCTTGCAGACTGTAGGCAGGAAATCCACCCCGCCCATCACGCTGGTCTCATCCACGCGCCCTGCTGCCACATGCCCAGGCCAGCGCAGCAGGCCAAAGGTGCGGATACCGCCTTCGTACATGCTGCGTTTGCGCGCACGCAGAGCTCCTGCGTTGCCCACGCCTGCGTTCGCCGCATTACTGATGCGGTAATCTTCAGGACCGTTGTCACTGGAGAAAAAGATGAGGGTGTTGTCGGCGATCTTCAGTTCCTCAAGCGCTGTGAAGAGGCGGCCAAGTTGCGTGTCGAGATCGGTGAGTGATGCGCAGAAGACCTGCATCTGGCTCTTCAAGTCTTTGGCATTCGCGAGATACTTGCGCATCCACGGACCGAAGGCGGGATCGTCCGCCCTGGGTGCCAGCGACTCGTATTCCTTTAGCTGATCGGGTGTCGGTTTCAGCGGCGCGTGCGGCAGCAGCGTCCAGACATTCGCGTAAAAGGGGCCGCCTTGATGCGCTTTGATGAACTGGATCGTTTCGTCCACGATCAGCGCGGTGGATTTCGCCCGGAAGTAAGGATCCTTTGCCTCGTCGCCCAACTGAGGGCCGTTCGAATTCACCGTCTTTGAAACATCAAATCCGTATGACTCCGGCGGTGGTGCGCCGGTTCCATTGCCGAGATGCCACTTGCCAAAATGCGCGGTCGCGTAGCCAGCCGTTTTCAACAGCGCCGGCAGCGTCGTTGCTTTCGGATCAAGCCAGTCGGGCATCGAGCGTGCCGCGTTCATGCTGTGATCAGCAAAATGTCCATGCACCAGATGCCGCGCCGGCGAGTGGGCGGTCATGAATGCCGTGCGGCTCGGTGAACACACCGTGGCAGCCACATAGAACTGCCGGAACCACGTGCCCTGGCTCGCGAAGCGGTCAAGGTTTGGCGTCTTCACATACGGATGCCCCGCGAAGTGGGCATCGTTCCAGCCCTGATCATCAGTCAGGATGAAAATAACGTTAGGCTTCTCCGCGGCGGATGATCCCAGCAGGATGAGGAATGATAGAAAAACGGTGAGACTTTTCATTGGGGCGTCAGTTGGTTTGAGATGTTGCGATGGCTTGCAGGCCATTTGCCCGCCTTGAGATTCGTGGTGAACACCTGATCCGGTGGAACCTCGACCTGGGCCTCATGCTTTTGCCTGAGGGGGTCCAGAGCGGCCTGCGCCTTGCCGGCGAACGGTCGACCAGCGCGGCAAGCCTGATGGCGGACACGGCTGCGTCGGAAGTCGTGGTTTGAATGAAACTGCGGCAGGTGATCATGATGAATAAAGAATGTTAGGCTTTCACGCCATCACATCAGGTTCCACGGTGCGCGCATGGGGCGTGTGAGCATCGCCATGGCCTCGTCATTTCCGTCGATCTTCTCGGTTTCAGGATTCCATTTGAAGCCGCGGCCAAGCTTCAGGGCAATGTTGCCCAGGTGGGCGATGGTGGCGCTGCGGTGGCCGATTTCAGGCGGGCAGATGGTCTGCTTTTTCTCAAGGATGCAATCGATGAGGTTGCGGCTGTGTGACTTA
>CANJVS010000552.1 GCA_947477755.1 Verrucomicrobiaceae bacterium
CCTTGAGGAAGCCATCGTGAAGGCCAAAAACGGCCGCACCGAAGTCCTCGGCGCCATGGCTGCTGCCATCAGCGAAATCAAGCCGCTGAGCCAGTATGCACCACGCATCGAGATCGTGAAGATCAACCCTGACAAGATCGGTGAACTCATCGGTCCTGGCGGCAAAAACATCAAAGGCATCCAGGCTGAGTCCGGCGCTGAAATCAGCATCGAAGACGACGGCACGGTTTACGTTTACGCCACCCGCAAGGAAGGCCTCGAGCGCGCCCTGGAAATGATCAGCGGCGTCTCCGCCGAGGTCGAAATCGGCAAGAACTACACCGGCAAGGTCGTCAGCACGACGAACTTCGGTGCCTTCATGCGCCTCTTTGGCAACAAGGACGGACTCATCCACATCAGCGAACTCGCCGACTTCCGCGTCAACAAGACCGAAGACGTCGTCAAGGTCGGAGACATCGTCACCGCCAAGTGCATCGGCGTTGATGACAAGGGCAAGGTGAAGATGAGCCGCAAGGCCGCCATGAAGGAAAAGGACGAAGCCGCCCAGGCTGAAGCCGCTCCTCAGGCATAATCGAATCGTTACACTTCAAGTTAGGCGCGGACCGGAAACGGTCCGCGCTTTTTTGTTCGCGCAGAGCCGTCAGAACTTCTCTGACAGCAGTAAGGTTTGGCACTTCTCAAGCAATGAGCTTTCAATATGGCCACTGAGTCGGCTTAAAAACCCGGCCCGATCCAAACATTACCGGACACAATGGATGAAGGCACTGTGCCCGGTGGCGGCGGGGCGAGGAAGAAACCTTCGCCATGAGGACTGTCGGAATTAGGAAACATCATGCCGCGAAAACCTATGGTGCGCCGCACACGTCGGAGGGGAATGCCGGGATACGGATCATTCACGATGAACTGGCCGCTGAAGAAACCGGTCGGGGTATAAAAATCAATGCGAAGGCCGTTCGGATTAGGGAGGGCAAACTTGGCGGCATGAGCGCTGGTGAGTGTGAAAAGGGTGTCGATGAAAGCGGTCGAATCTTCCAAATCCCGGCCTGCTGAGGAGCAGGAAATGAAGGCGTTGCCCGTTGCTTCATCCATGAATGGCAGAAGCAATTGGCCACGGGTGGGCGGTGTGTAGGGCGTCACGGTGGAGACAAGATTACGACTCCAACCCGATGGCGTGATGGAGTCCTTTGGATTGGCATCCCGATACCACCAGATTGAATAGGGATTGGTCACTTCGTACCTGCTGGGAACGGCCAGATCACCGATCAGCACATCCCGTTTGGCCAGCGGAATTAAAAACATCGGGACTGTCCTGTTATTGACCGTGACATGGCTACTGCAAGTCACGCCCTGGCCATCCGGCAGGGTTCCAGCAAAGGTGGTCGAAAAATCGGCGTTCACCTGAAGACTTCCAAAGCCCGTGCCGCGCATCACTTCAGTGGCGGCTGTCTCCGCAATTTGTTCAGGAGTCAGCAGCACCACGTGGCGTCCGGCAGGATCCATGTAGGGATCGCCCGTTTTGAAATACACAGGCCAGAGGGCATGAAAAGCGTCCTCGATCACTTGATTCGGATCCGTCCATTCCAAGGCGAGCCCCTCAGCAGGCAACAGTGTCATTTTCAAATTCAGTCCATACATGACATTGGAAAGGCTCGACACGTAACCTGCTGCCTCACTGACAAAACGTCCGCTCAAACGAACAACGCGCGATTTAAAGATCAGCTTACCCGTGTAAGCACCCGTCGGAGCCACCGTGATCTCAGCCAGATAGCCGACTTGCCCCGCGCTGACCGGCAGTTGGTACAAGGATCCGTAATAACTGCGGGTGAAGAGATCGATGGTGGTCGAGCCCACCAAATAGAGCTGCTGAACAGGAGGACTGGTACCATGGCCATCCGAGGTCCACAACTCGGCGACATAATCACCTGCCCTGGTCGGAGCGCCACTGATGTCGCCCGATGTCGCATTGATCGTGATGCCCGGAGGCAACCCCTTCGCATGGAAGGTCACCGGGATTCCATCTGTCGGCAGATAGCCCTGATCGAGTGATTCCTGACCAACAGTCAGACGCCGGATGCGCTGCGCCGCCGTGGGCGCGACAGGTTTGCCGACAGACTTGATGGTATAACTAAAACCACTCTTTTCCGGACCGGATTCTCCCATCATTAAATACACTGCGGCGCTGTGAACACCGTGCGGCATCCGATTGATCTGAAATACTGGCGTGACGTGTGAGGGTGTTTCTTCAAGTCCGTTGCCTGACCATAAATACTTGATGCCCGGCCCCCAGGCCCGGGGTTCCAGGCGCAGAGGTTTCCCGGCAACGAGCGTGACTTCGGCATTGCCGGTCTCGTACACACCTAGAAGGAAAGCCGGAGAATTCCAGACACCATAGGCATTCCTGGCCTCAAGACGATAAGTGCCCGCGCTCTCCTTGCTGACGGCAGATAAACTCAGCGTCGCCTCACCAGCATTGGGGACAAGACGCCCATCCTTTCTCCAGACAAACGTCATCGGGCTGGCTCCGGTCACGCTGGCGACCAAGCTTGCCTCCTCACCGAGCTCCACCAATTGCGCGATTTCACCAAAGTTGTTTCCCTTGGGTGCAGCGCTTTCAGCAAAGGCAGACCCACCCGCAAAAACCATGACCCACATTAGAAGTAACAGATGGATGACCCATGCCTGGTGAAAAGGTTTTGTCATAGATTGCTCGAAGTGGACGGTCGGCCGGGAGTTACCCCACGTATTGTGTGATGAAACCCTCGTTCCCCTCGGGATCACGGTAGCGCCCCAGAAGGATAGGCTCGCCCTCACGCTGTTCAGGAAGATCGAGGATGAGGCCCCCGGCTTTTTCAATGCGGTCAACAGCACCCAGCACATCTTCAAACTGAAAGCTCAAGCCCGTGGGATTCAGCGTGCCATCATGGCCGCCGTGGAAGGCGATAATGGCATTGCCAAAGTTCAACTCGCTCCAGAACTCACTGACAAAAATCTCATCGAGACC